>JBOFLR010000591.1:0-7604 GCA_051657965.1 Dermatophilaceae bacterium | reverse complement strand
TGTTGGCGGCGGTCGACGACGATGGTGTGGTGCGCGGCACCAGCGGGTCGCGGACCTTCCTGTCGGACGCGTACGTCTTCTTCGTCGACACCGACCCCGGCTGGCGTCGCCGCGGTGTGGCGCTGTCGATGACGGCAGCAGCGCTGCACTCGGCGATGAGATCGGGAGCGGCCCGGGCCAGTCTCGACGCCAGCGGGCCCGGCATTCTCCTCTACCGGCGGCTCGGCTTCGCTGCCGTCACTCAAATCACCCAGTTCTCCCGATCTGACTGACTCACAGGCAAGCCTGGTGGGAAGGTGGGCGCCCCGCTTCGTCGTGTCAGGGCGCAGGGGGGGACGCGCCCAAGTGGCCGCGGACCCGTCTATCGGCGCCTGGGTGGCGGACAGCGCGCACAAGGCCGGTCGGTGACCGACGGTGTCATGGCAAGCGCACTCCGAACTCAGGTGCCCGCGGCGTCATCCGCCCGGTTCAAGAGGCTGATGGCGACAGACGGAAAGACCATCACGGACAGCAGCCCGGACGCGACGAGCGCAGTACCGGTCGCGGGGGCCAACGCGTCCAGCCGTAAGCCGATGGCAACGGACGCGACCATGAAGGGCAGCGAGGTGGATTGGAGCAGCCCTGCCGCTACCGCTCGTCGCAAGCCCACCTGTGAGCGGTAGAGCAGCGCAGGCAGCCCTCGCACCATGAGCAGCGCGCCGAGGAACAGCGGAACTTGAGACACGGCGGACGACGTACTCAGCAGGGCGGCGACGTCCAGCTGCAATCCGCTCACGACGAAGAAGACGGGTACCACGAAGCCGTAGCCGATGGCGTCGAGCTTCGCGTGGAGGTGCGGATGGTGCGCGTCGCCGTCCGCGTCGGCGAGGCGCAACACTGCGCCGGCGACGAAGGCGCCGAGGATCAGCTCGAACCCCAGCTTCTCGGCAAGGACGACGAAGGCAATGAGCAAGAGCACGGCACCCCGGACCCGGATCTGCGCAGTCGTGTCCTGCAGCGCTCGAACGGCCCGCGCCACCGGGGCGCACCGAGCCGTGCGCCGCGCGAGGAGGACCGTGACGGCTGCCGCCAGCCCGAGCCCACAGAGCAAGAGCAGCGTGGAGCCGACACCGGCCGAGGACTGCGAGAACAGCAGTGAGATCAGGATGACCGCACCGAAGTCGGCGATCGAGGCAGCGGCGACAACGAGCTGGCCGGTGTCGGTCGCGATCTGACGGGCATCCTTCAGGATGGGCACCACCAATCCGAGGGCGGTCGCGCACAGGGTGATCGCGACGAGGAGTGGCGATGTGGTGACACCACCACCGCCCAGCGCGACGCTGACGAGGACGGCGATGGCGAGCGACAGGGCAAAGCCGCCTGTTGCGAGCCGCAGTCGCGAACCCTGCAACTGGTGCGCGTCCACCTCCATGCCGGCGAGGAAGAGCAGGAAGGCCAGCCCCACGAGTGACAGCACCTCGAGCGGTGCGTCGATCCGGACCCATCCGATGACCGAGGGTCCGAGGACCAGACCTGTGAGGATCTCCAGGACCGGCGAGGGGATCTGGACGACGGGTGACGCGCGAGCCACGAGCGGCGCCAGGACCGCGACGAGCGAGACCAGCAGAAGATTGGTGAATGACATCGGCCGCCGCCCGCTCCGGTCAGGTCGGCTTGGTCGCGAGAGAACGAACTGCTTGCCGCCCCATCGCCGTCCGGATCTGCGGAGACACCAGTCCCCCGCGCCGCAGAGCCGGCTCCAGCTCGTTCGGGCCGATCAACCGGTGGGGGGAGCGGTCCGCGCGGCGCAGGCCTCTGGTCAGCGGGGTGGCGACCAGGTCGTCACCGACGAGCAACCCGCCGCGGCGCAGCACCTGGGTGGTCTCGGCGAAGGAGGGGCGCCAGGCGAGCACGTGGTGCAGCATGAGGACGCCGAGCACGACGTCGAACGACCCGTCGGCACAGGGCAGGCAGGTGGCGTCCGCCCGGCGGACGGTGGCCTGCGGCTCCTTGTCCAGGCGGTTGTCGAGCGCGGACATGGCAGGCATCAGCCGCATTCCCTCAACGGCCGGAGGCGACGACGTAGGGAAACTCCCGGCTGCGGGCGGCAGATGCGACCTCCGAGGTCAGGCCCGTAGTGACGCCGCGGTTGGTGACGAGCGAGTACATGACTTCCGGCGCGTTGTCCTCCAGGGCGCGACCGTTGAAGCCGGCGAAGCCGAAGGCCGCCGGGGTGCCGACCCGATAGGGAAGCAGGTCGGGGAGCAGCCGCGAGGTGACCAGGTCGGCGTAGGCGTCGGCATCCCGGCTGCCAGCGCTCGAAGCTGCGGCAGCGATCATCGTGCGCACGCGGTCGCCGTCGTTGGGCAGGTCCTGGGCGGGGTGGGCGGCGGTGTCCGCCGCGTAGGCAGTGCTGTCGTCGTCGCCGCCGATCGCGCGGAACAGCGGCCAGACCATGGGGATGGCGGACCGGTTCACCTGTCGCCATCCGCCGGCGTCGGTGGCGAGCTTGGTGACGCTCCAGACGGCGATGTCGCGTCCGGATCGGATGTGCGGGTCCCTAGAGCCGATCTCCAGCACGATGGCTCCGACCTGCGAGCCGTCGAAGCTGTTGCGCGCATCCGTCGCCGACCAGTCGTCGTAGGTGAGGGGTCCGCGGTTCTGCAGGTGCGAGACGACGGTGGGGAGTTGCCGAAGGTCGAGGTAGAACGGGTCGCGCGCGTCGCCGGCCCACGCGCGAGCCGGCACGTCGCCGTGGCTCTCGAGGGTCTGGTCCGTCATCCCCGTGAGGAGCACGCGGCCCTGCGCCGAGTCATCACGGGCGTTATCGTCGGTCAGTTCGTGGACCATCATGCTTTGAGCGCCGCCGACCCACTCACCGAAGGAGAACCGATAGGTCCGCCGCTCCATGGCCTCGCCGTCGGTGTGAATCTTGAACTCGTAGCGCGCTTCGGGATGAAATCCGGGCCGCGGCGCTGCTCCCGCGAGCGAGGTGTTGGTGAGCATCACGAACACCGTGCCTCGGGCGCCGTCGAAGACGTAGGTGTCGGTGATGTTCAGTCGCGGATCCTTGCGTGATGCCGGGGAGTCGAGGTGGTGGGACATCTGGTACCCCGCTCAGAACCGGTCCGGAGCGTAGGGCTGGGCCCATACGGTCGCGTGGATCGTCACTGCCTTGAACCAGGCGGCTCGCATCGCGTCGACGACCTCGGGAGGGTCGCCGCCGGCGGCGAGGAAGGGAGCCATGGTGGCAGTGATCGGGAAGATGAACGCGATCATGTAGCGCAAGTGAATCTCGGGTACCGACGCGGCCCCGTCGGCGTGGTTCTTCTTCGCACGGGTGTGGCGCAGGGCGATCTCGTTCTGGTAGTCGAGCCACGCCTGGTCGTAGGGGCGTCGACAGGCGTCCAGGATCCACAGGCGGAAGCGCGCGCGCACCCGTGCGAGGTAGTCATCGATCAGCACGCCCTCG
The DNA here is from genome assembly GCA_051657965.1 of Dermatophilaceae bacterium. Classification (GTDB taxonomy): domain Bacteria; phylum Actinomycetota; class Actinomycetes; order Actinomycetales; family Dermatophilaceae; genus JBOFLG01. Next base: position 4,153 of record JBOFLR010000591.1, on the reverse strand, counting down.
GGGGTCGAGAAGTACCGGGCCAGGTGCGGGTGTGCGCCGACGTAGCCGTACCAGACGTCGAGGACCTGGTCGGTCTGTCCTTCGAGGACGTCACCGGCCCGGGCGAGCGCCGTGACGTCGTCGGGCTCGAAGAGCACGGTCTGCTTCAGCAGATCGAGGTCGGCGAGGGTGATGGGCGAATGTTCGAGGGCAGGGTCGCCGTAGCTGTAGCCGGGTGTGTGGGCCGTGGTGGTTGTCATCACTTCTCCTTGTGTGGGACGTGTCGGCTGGCTGGAGCTCAGCGCCGACGAAACTGGGAACTGGACGGTCGGCGGACCGACCGACGCATGCTGGCGACCGACCTCAGGCGGCGCCCTCGCCGACGGCGGGTGCATCCGTGGAGGTGCGCTTGATGGCGTCGAGGATCTGCGCCACCACGACCTCGGGTCGCGACAGCGCCACCGAGTGGGACGCCTGCACCTCGACCGTGGAGGCTCCGGCGCGCCGAGCCATGTGCCGCTGGGCGTCGGGGTGGATGGCGTTGTCCTCGGTCGCGACCACGGCCCACGACGGCAGCCCCCTCCACGCGGCCGCGGGCGCGCGATCCTCGAAGATCGCCGCCCACGGACGTTGACTGACCGCTGCTGGGCCGGTGACCCGGTCGGGAAGGTCAGCGGCGAACGCGGCTCGGTACAGATCAGGAGCCACGTCGAGCTCGACGGCGGTACCGCCGTCCGCCAGCGGGTACTCGTGCGGACGCAACGCCTCGGCCAGCACCGTGGCCGGGAACGCCGAGGCGACCTCGGCGAAGGACTCGCCGTCGTCGAGAACCCAAGCGGCGACATAGACGAGACCGACTGCCCGGCGCACCGACGCGGCCGCCACGGAGACCACCGCACCGCCGTAGGAGTGTCCGACGAGGAGCACCGGACCGTCGAGCCCGTTCGCGACACTCGCGACGTACGAGGCGTCACCATCGAGACCGCGCAGCGGGTTGGCCGGTGCCAGTACCGGAACCCCGCGCGCCTGCAAGCGACTGATGACCGGCGCCCAGTGAGAGGCGTCGGCGAACGCTCCGTGCACGAGCACCACGGTGGGGGAGATCGGGTCGGGCATCGTCATCTCCTGAGGTGTGACCTTGCGGCGGACACCAGGAACGTACGCAGCGGAGACCGAACGCCGCGTGCGTCATCCGACTGCATCCAGCACCCGGATGACGTAGCTCATGACCTACGGCCACCCGATCGGTAGAGGATGCCGAGCACCATCGACATCCACGGCGGGATGCCCGGCCAACGTCGCCAGACACCCCGACGCGGCACGTACGCTGCTCGTATGCCGCTCGGCAGCCACGACCCCCCTCGGCCGCTGCTCGGGCGCGACGAGGAGACCGCGGCGCTGTCATCGTTGCTCGGCACGGCCGCTGGAGCCGGTCGCGGTGGCGCGCTGGTCCTGCTCGGCGAGCCGGGCATCGGCAAGTCCGCGCTCATCGCCGGCGCGGAGGCCGACGCGCGCGGCCAGGGTTTCGTCGTGCTCCGGACAACCGGGGTCCAGGCCGAGACGAGGCTCGCCTTCTCGGGCCTCCATCAGCTCCTGCGCCCGGTGCGGGGCCATGTCGAGCGTTTGGCGCCGGCGTTGCGCGAGGCGCTGGAGGTCGCCCTGGGACTGAGGGATGGCGTCCCTCCCGAACACTTCCGCGTCGCCATGGCGGCGCTCGACATGCTCTCCGAGGTCGCCGTCCGGGCTCCGCTGCTGGTGGTTGCCGACGACGTCCACTGGGTCGATCCCACGACGTCGGACGTGTTGGCATTCGTCGCTCGCCGCCTCGAGAACGACCCGATCGTGCTGCTGGCGGCGGTGCGCGACGGGCACCAGTCACCACTCGCTGGCGTCGGGTTACCTGAGCTCCGAGTGCCCACACTGACGAACTCAGCGTCCGCTGACCTCCTGGACGCGTCCGGTCCGCTGCTCCGCCACGGTGCTCGCAGGCGGATCTTGCGTGAAGCAGCCGGCAACCCACTGGCATTGGTCGAGCTCCCCGCCAGCGACCTGACAGTCGCCGGCGATTCGGCCGTCCCGGGCCTGATCCCATTGACCGAGCGTCTGGAGCGGGCATTCGCCGCTCGCGTTGCCGATCTTCGCGAATCGACCCGCCTCCTCCTCCTGGTCGCGGCGCTCAGCGACAGCGATGACGTGGGCGATTTGCTTGCGGCCGGCAGCACGATCACCGGGCGGCAGCTGGGGTTGGTCGACTTCGAGCCTGCCGCCCAGGCTGCGGTCGTCGTCCTCGACGAGCGCAGCGTCGGCTTCCGCCACCCGCTGATGCGCTCCGCGGTAGCCCAAAACGCAACCGCGCCGGAGCGCCGCCGGGTGCACGATGCCTTGGCCGAGGTACTTCACGGCGAGCCGGATCGCCGCGTGTGGCACCGGGCGGCGCTGCTCACCGGAACGCATGAGGACGTCGCCAACGACCTGGAGGAGGCGGGCCAGCGGGCGCGACGGCGAGGGGCGATCAGTGTCGCGGTGAGTGCCCTGCGACGAGCATCGGAGCTCGGCGTTGCGGCGCAACGAGGTCGGCGCCTGCTCGGGGCCGCCCAGCTGGCGTTCGAGCTCGGACAACCCGAGGTTGCCGTTCCCCTGGTCCGCGAGGCCGAGACGCTCGACTTCGGCCCACTCGAGCAAGCTCGCGCTGCGTGGATCAAGGAGATGGTCGACCTTCGACCGTTCGGCGACAGGTCTACAGCCCCCACACTGGTCGCCGCGGCCCAAGGCGCTGCCGACGCCGGCGACCACGAACTGTGCATCGACCTGTTGTGGCTCGTCGCCCAGCGCATGTGGTGGGTGGGCGCAGCTGAAGACCACCGCAAGCCCCTCGTCGACGCGACCCGAGGTCTGCCCTATCGCGACGATGTGCGCATCCTTGCGATCCTGGCCTTCGCCGATCCGAGGGGCGCCACCGCAGAGGTGGTCCGGCGCCTGCAGGTGGCAGCCGCCGAACGGACCTCGGACATCGAGACGGCACGCCATCTGGGCGGCGCATCGGTCGTCGTCGGTGCTTTCGACACCGGCAGCGCCGCGCTTGGCGTGGCCATCGAGGGCCTCCGCGAACAGGGAAGGCTCGGGCACCTCCCGAGACTCCTCGCGCTGCAGGGGATGACGGCAGCCCGGCTCGGCGACTTAGACCTCGCCGTTGCCGCCGCCGAGGAATGCCGGCGTCTTGCGGACGAGCTCGCCGAACCGTTGTGGGGGGCGGGGGCCGAGACGGTGCTGTCGATGGTCGCCGGCATGCGCGGCGATGAGGACGCGGCCGAGGAGGCAGCGATGCGCGCCGAGCTGGTCGCCCGCCCACGAGGGGCACGGTTCATGACCTGCTACGCCCAGTTCGGCCGGATCCTGGCCGCGCTCGGCGCAGCTCGATACACCGACGCCTACGAACTCGCCGAGCGCATCTTCGACCCGGACGACCCCGCCCACCATGCGGTGGCCTCGTGGCACGTCGGCGACCTGGCCGAGGCAGCACTTCACATCGGCCACGTCGATCACGCTCGGCGGCGCCTTTCCGAGGTCGAGGCGACCGTCGGGGACCATCCGGGCCCGATGGCCGAGGTGAGCCTGCGCCACGCACGCGCAGTGCTTGCCGAGGATGACGACCGCGCCGAGGAACTGTTCCAGGAAGTGGTCGGAAGCGACCTCTCCCACTGGCCGTTCGCGCGGGCACGGGGCTTCCTGACGCACGGCCAGTGGTTGCGAAGGCGGCGCAGGATTGTGGAGTCCCGAACGCCTTTGCGTGCGGCACGCGATGCCTTCGACGTGCTTGGGTGCGAAGCCTTCAGCCGCCAGGCCCAGCGCGAGCTGCGCGCCTCAGGAGAGATGAGCCGACGTCGCGACCCGGCAACACGCGACCGCCTCACCGCTCAGGAACTTCAGATCGCTCGGCTCGCCGCGCAAGGCCTCTCGAACCGCGCCATTGGGCAGCGTCTCTACCTCTCGCACCGGACCGTCGGCACCCACCTCTACCGAACCTTTCCGAAGCTCGGGATCACGGCGCGCAGCGAGCTCGCGGAAGCGCTGCAACCATCCTGACCAGGCGGCCGACCTGCCGTGCGCCCGCGTGCACCAGACACTCAGTCGATGTCGAGCTGGCGAGGGGACTCGAACCCCTAACCACCTGTTT
>JBOFLR010000590.1:0-4502 GCA_051657965.1 Dermatophilaceae bacterium | reverse complement strand
CGAGCGCCATCCCCAGGGCGACGATGCAGACCGGAGCCGCCTGCACGAGCTGGGTACGGATGTTCGCGACGGACGCGAAATTCGGGGTGAACACCAGGTTGCCCAGCACGAGGATCAGGACGGCGACGTACACGCCGTAGTCCCGTAGCCACGACACCAGGCGGTCGCGATCCGGCAGGTGACCGGCACGGTCGAGCGGCTGGGTCGTCATCCGCCCTCCTCGGCGTGAGAGTTGCCCTGTGTCACAGTCGTATTCGTCCCGGCAGGAGCCGGCTCGGCGGCGATGGCGGCCAGCACGTCCGTCGGGGTGACGTCCGGGCCGCTCAACTCGTCGACCACCCGCCCGTCGCGCAGCACGACGACGCGGTCCGAGCCGTCGACGAGCTCGTCCATCTCGGAGGAGATCAGCAGTACGGCCAGGCCCTCGCTCGCCAGCTCGTCGACGAGAGCCTGCACCTCGGCCTTGGCGCCGATGTCGATGCCGCGGGTGGGCTCGTCGAGGATGAGCAGCCGCGGCTCGGTGCACAGCCACCGCGCGAGCAGCACCTTCTGCTGGTTGCCGCCGCTCAGCTCGGCCACCTTCTGCTCGGGGCCGGCAGCCTTGATCGCGAGGCGGGTCATGAACGTCTCGACGACCCGGTCCTGCCGGGCGCGGCTCACCAGTCCCCGGCGGGAGAGGCGGGGGAGCGCCGCCAGGACGATGTTCTCGCGGATCGACAGGTTGGGGATGATGCCGTCGAGCTTGCGGTCCTCGGCGAGCATGCTCACCCCGGCGCGCACCGCCGCGGGCACGTTGCCGGTGGGCAGCGTCGTGCCGCCCAGGACGACGGTGCCCGACGACAGGGGCAGCGCGCCGAGCACGGCACGCGCGGTCTCGGAGCGCCCCGAGCCGAGCAGCCCGGCCAGCCCGACGACCTCACCGGCGGACACGCTCACCGAGACGTCGTCGAGCATCGCCGGACTGGTCAGGCCGGTCGCCTCGAGGACGGTCTCGGTGCGGCGCTCACCGGCGAGGTGGCCGGTGCGGCCGAACGTGGTCGAGCCGTGACGACGGATCTCACCGACGTCGCGCCCGAGCATCCGCGACACCAGCTCGATGCGCGGCAGGTCGGCGAGCTCGCCGGTGTGCACGACCCTGCCGTCGCGAAGCACCGTCACCCGGTCGCAGATGCGGTACAACTCGTCGAGCCGGTGGCTGACGTAGAGCACCGCGACCCCACGGCGATGGAGGTCCTCGACGACCCCGAACAGGGTCTCGACCTCGCGGGGCTCGAGTGATGACGTGGGCTCGTCCATGATCACCACGCTCGCGTCCGTGGATGCCGCACGCGCGAGAGCCACCATCTGCTGCCCGCCCACCCCGAGCGACCCCAGCGGCCGCCGCACGTCGACGTGGACGCCGTAGCCGGCGAGCAAGCGGGTCGCTTCCGCCTCGGTGCGCGAGCGGTCGATCAGACCGAAGCGGGTCGGTTCGCGGCCGAGGAAGACGTTCGCGGCGATACTCCGCAACGGGACGAGGTTGACCTCCTGGTAGATCGTGGAGATCCCCGCCCGCTGAGCCTCGACGGGCCGCGCGAACGTCGCGGGCCCACCGTGGTGCCGCAGCTCACCGTCGTCGAGCTGATACACCCCGGTGAGCACCTTGATGAGCGTCGACTTCCCGGCGCCGTTCTCACCGACGAGCGCATGTACCTCACCCCGCCGGAGGAGGAAGTCGACGCCGTCGAGCGCCACCGTCCCGGGGAACCGCTTGGTCCCTCCACGGACCTCGAGCACCGGTTCGGCACCGGCACTCGGCGCGGAGCGACGCGGCATCCCGGGCTGCTCGAGCGACGCAGAGTCGGCTGGCGATGCGCCGGCGGTGTCCATCGTCGGCGACCTCCCTTCTCTCGGTCCGCAACGGTGGGTGCTCGACCGGCCGGCGGGGCGGACGGTGCGCACACGGCATCCGGTAGATGGCGCCCCCGGGTCGAATGCCCCGGGGGCGCCACCCCGCCCGGCCACAGGCGGTCAGTACGCGTTGCCGATCTTCTGGCTCGCGTTGGACTCGTCGTACTGGTCGTCGGTGATGATGATCTTCGCGGGGACCTCGGTGCCGGCGTAGAAGTCGGCGAGTGCCTTGAACGCGAGCGGCCCGAATCGCGGGTTCGACTCGATCACGGCGTTGTACTGCCCGTCGACGATGAGCTGTACCGCATTGCGGGTGCCGTCGATGGAGACGATCTTGACGTCGTCCCCGGGCTTCTTACCGGCGGCCTTGAGCGCGCTCACGGCGCCGATGCCCATCTCGTCGTTCTCGGCGTAGACCGCGGTGATCTCGGGGTTGGACTGGATCAGCTGCTCCATGACGGCCTGGCCCTTGGCCCGCTCGAACTCGCCGGTCTGCTGGGCCACGATCTCGATCCCGGGCGCCTCGGCCTCGATCTGGTCGACGAAGCCCTTGGTGCGGTCGGTGGTGACGTTGTTGCCGGACGCGCCGAGCAGGATGGCGACCTTGCCCTTGCCTCCGGTGGCCTTGATCATCGCGTCAGCGGCTCGCTTGCCCTGGCTGACGAAGTCGGAGCCGATGAAGGTCAGGTAGTCCGTGCACGGCTCGGACGTGACCAGGCGGTCGATGGTGACCACCGGCACCTTCTTCTCCCGGGCGGCGTCGAGTGCGGGCTGGAGACCGTCGGAGTTGAGTGGAGCGACGATGAGCGCCTGCGCACCCTGGGCGAGCATCGACTTGATGTCGCTGATCTGCTTGTTGAGGTCGCTCTGGGCATTGGTGACGAGCAGCTTGTCGGTGGGGATGCCGAGCTTGGCCGCCTCGTCGCGGATCGACTGGGTCTCGGCGATGCGGAAGGGGTTGCCCTCCTTCTCGGACTGCGAGAAGCCGACGGTCGCCGCCTCGAGGTCGATCTTCGGATAGCCGGTGTCCTCGAGGGTGCAGCCCGGGCCGGAGTTCGCCTGCTCGCTGGCCGATGCCGCCGGGCCGCTGCCCGCGGTGGTGCCCGAGCCGGTGCTCTCGCTCTTGGCGCAGCCGGCGACCGTCAGGGCGAGGGTGGTCGCGGCGGCGAGGAGCATGACCCGCCGCGGCGCCGACGCGGAGGTTCCGGTGACGTTCATCTGTACTCCTTTGGACATGATGCCGAACCCGATGGGTGCTGTTCTACATCGTTGGAACGACGTTGTAAACCCTCCGGGCGGCAGGTACGCTCCGGGCACCGACATGGCGCCCAGGTCGTGACCGACCGACCGACCAGGCCGGCCCACCGGGCGGAAGGAGCGTCGTATGGCTGTCCGGCTCAAGGACGTGGCCGACCTCGCCGGAGTGTCGGTGAAGACCGTCTCGAACGTCGTCAACGGCTATGCCTTCGTCGGTGCGGAGAACCGCCGGCGGGTCGAGGCGGCGCTGCGGGAGACCGGCTACCGGCCCAACGTCGCCGCCCGCAACCTCCGGCGGGGCCGTACCGGGTTCATCGCGCTCGTCGTCCCCGACCTCGGCATCCCGTACTTCGGTGAGCTGTCGGCTCTGGTCATCAACGCGGCCAGCGCTCGTGGTTGGAACGTGCTCATCGAACAGACCGTCGGCGACCGCGACCGGGAACGGGCCAGCCTGGAAGGGCTCGGCCCGCATCTCGTCGACGGGGCGATCATCAGCCCTGAGGCGCTGGAAGCCGCCGACTTCGCGTCGGTGTCGACGGCCTTCCCGATGGTGCTGTTGGGCGAGCACGCGGTGGAGGTGCCGATCGCGCGGGTCGCCATCGACAACGTGGCGGCCGGCCGGGCGGCCACCGAGCATCTACTCGGCATCGGCCGCCGGCGCATCGGCGTCATCGGCGACCATGCCCGCCGCGGCACCGCGGCACTGCGCCTGCACGGTTACGCCAAGGCGCTCGCTCAGGCCGGCATCGAGGTCGAGCGGGCGCTGGTGGCACCGGTCGAGAGCTACCACCGCCGTGACGGGGCGATGGCGATGGCGCGCCTGCTCGACCTCGACCCGCCACCCGACGCGGTGTTCTGCTTCAACGACCTGCTGGCCGTCGGAGCCCTGCGCGAATGTCGCGCCCGAGGGATCCGGGTTCCCGCCGACGTCGCCGTGATCGGCTTCGACGGGTCCGACGAGAGCGGCTACACCAGCCCTCTGCTGTCGACCGTCGCTCCCGACAAGACGGCGATCGCCGAGGCCGCCGTGGAGCTGGTGGCTGCGGCCGGCCCGTCATCCATCATCTCGAGCGCCGCGGACCAGGGTGAGCCGAGGGCCGTCCTCGCGCCGTTCTCGCTGGAGGTGCGCGAGAGCACCGCAGGCTGACCCCACCTCGGGCGTCATCCGGCGCGGATGTCGAGCCGGAGACCGGTGAAGGCGGCCGTCGTGACGCCGTCGCGGGAGCGGGCCGTCGTCAGCCGGTCGCGAGTGAGCGTGACGGCGAAGCGCGGGTCGTCCTCGAGGGTCGTGCCGGTGGCCGACCGGCGGGTCGTCGCCACGAGGTCGCGGGCGAGCGACACCAGCTCGAACCCGG
>JBOFLR010000589.1:0-2096 GCA_051657965.1 Dermatophilaceae bacterium | reverse complement strand
CTGCAGTGCCCCACGGGTGGGTGCGGCGAGTGCCGCGAGTGCCGCACCGCGCTCGAGGGCAGCCATGCCGACGTCGAGGTGGTCGCCACCGAAGGGCTGTCGATCAAGGTCGCGCAGATCCGCGAGCTGGTCGAGCTCGCCGCGCTCCGGCCCTCCGTGGGGCGCTGGCGCGTCATCCTGGTCGAGGATGCCGACCGCCTCACCGCCTACTCCGACGCGCCGGCGAACGCCCTGCTCAAGGCACTGGAAGAGCCGACGCCGCGCACGGTGTGGATGCTGTGCGCGCCCTCGCTCGAGGACGTCGTCATCACGCTGCGGTCGCGGTCGCGCCACGTGCGGTTGCGCACTCCGCCGGCGTCGGCCGTCGCCGACCTGCTCGTGCGCCGCGACGGCGTCGACCCCGAGCTGGCGGTGTCGGCGGCCCGGGCGGCGCAATCGCACGTCGGGCTCGCCCGCCGGCTGGCCCGCGACGAACGAGCCCGCGCCCGGCGCAGCGACGTCGTCGCGCTCGCCACCCATATCACGGGCGTGGGGGAGGCGATGGGGGCCGCCGCCGACCTCGTGGGCATCGCCACCGAGGAGTCCCAGGCCGCCGCCGGGGAGCGTGACGCCGCCGAGCGGGCGCGGCTGCTCGAGCTGCTCGGCGCCGACCCGGCCGCCCGCACCCAGCCGCCGGCCGTGCGTGCTCAGGTCACCGCGCTCGAGAAGGAGCAGAAGGCGCGGGCCACCCGGCTGATGCGCGACGTCATCGACGGCGCGCTCGTCGACCTGCTCTCCGTCTACCGCGACGCGCTCGTCGTCGCCACGGGTGCGGGTTCCGCGCTGGTCAACGAGGGCTCCCGCGCGGTGGTCGACCAGGTCGCGGGCGTCATCGACCCGGTCGGGCTGCTGCGCGCCATCGACGCCGTCGGCACCGCCCGCACGCGCATCGGTGCCAACGTCGCACCGCTCCTCGCGCTCGAGGCGATGGCCCTCGAGCTGCGGCTCCCGCAGGCCGGATGACGGCGCCACAGCCCCGAGCGTGGGGATGACGGCCACAGCCCCGGGCGTGCGGATGACGCACCGTCGCCGAACCGTGATCGGCCCCGGACGGCGATCCTCAGGCCACTCGCCTAGGGTTCGGCCCATGATCCGCAGTACCATCCGTCGCTCGCCCGGCGGCCGGCGCGGTGTCGTCGTGGCCCTGGTGGCCGCCGTGGGTCTCGCGGGCTGCTCGGTGGTCGAGGACGCGCGCGAGGTCGTGCAGCCGGCGCCGTCGATCACCGTCACGCCGCAGGGTCCGCCGCCCGGGCTCGAGCGGCTGGCCCGCTTCTACGGCCAACAGCTGGAGTGGACCGACTGTGCCGGCGCGCAGTGCAGCCGGCTGACCGTGCCGGTCGACTACGACGCCCCCGACGGGGAGACGATCGAGATCGCGGTGACGCGGGTGCCGGCCGACCGCCGGTCGAAGCGCATCGGGTCGGTGGTGGTCAACCCGGGTGGGCCGGGCGCGTCGGGCGTCGACTACGCACAGGCGGCCGACTTCATCGTCGGCTCCGGGGTGCGCGACGCCTACGACGTGGTCGGGTTCGACCCGCGGGGGGTGGCACGCTCGGCGCCGGTCGACTGCGTCACCGACAGCGGTCTCGATGACTACCTCGGTGCCGACCCCACGCCCGACACCCCGGCTGAGCGCACTCAGTTCCGTTCCACGGCAGCGGCGTTCGGGGAGGCGTGCGCCAAGAACGGCGGCGCCGTCGTCCGGCACGTGTCCACCGTGGAGGCCGCGCGCGACATGGATGTGCTGCGGGCGGCCCTCGGTGAGAAGCAGCTCACCTATCTCGGCAAGTCGTACGGGACGCTGCTCGGCGCCACATACGCCGAGCTGTTCCCGAAGCAGGTCGGGCGGATGGTGCTCGACGGTGCCGTCGCGCCCGACCTCACCAGCGACGACATCGCGCTGGGGCAGGCGGTCGGGTTCGAGCGCGCCACCCGGGCCTGGGCCGCGTACTGCGTCGATGAGGGCGACTGTCCGCTCGGCGACTCGGTCGAGCAGGTGATGAGCGGGCTGCGCACCTTCCTCCGCTCGGTCGACGCCACCCCGCTCGCCCGCACCG
>JBOFLR010000588.1:0-6703 GCA_051657965.1 Dermatophilaceae bacterium | reverse complement strand
GAGTTTCGACATGGAGTAGCTGCGGTTCGCGGTGTACTTCTGCGACTGCAGGTCGTCCAGGTCCGCGAAAGCAACACTGCTCGAGGAGATGTCGACGACGGTCGCTCCCGACCCCCGGTCGCCGGCGACCGCCGATTCGAGCACCGTCGGCGCCAGCGCGTTGACCGCCAGCGCCAGCTCGACACCCTGCGGGTTGACGACCCGCCGGGCCGAGAGCAGTGCGGCGTTGTTCACGAGGACCTGCGGATGACGGGCGGCGAGATCGGCGGCGAGCGCGCGAACGGTACGCAGGTCGGACAGGTCCGCGTGGACGGTCTCGACCCGTCTCGTTGGCAGGTCCTGGTCCAGCGGTGAGGTGGAGGAACTGCGGGTGACCGCCACGACGCGCCATCCGTCGTCGACGAAGGCCCGCACGACGTGCCTCCCGAGGCCGCGGTTGGCCCCGGTCACCACAGCCACCCGGTCGTCGGTCATCTCCACCACTCCTTCATTTGATTACCTCAACTGTTGATGCCCTCAGACGATCACAGACACTTGATGATGTCAACTATGCTCGCCTCATGGGCGCACCCGACTCCTCCAGCCGGCTCTCCGACCGCCGCGAGCTCGTCGCACTGCTCGGCGAGCTCGGGGGGTCGCTCGGCCAGAGGTTCGCTGCCATCGCCGCCACCGAGCGGCTCACCTCGGCTCAGTGGAACCTGCTCCGCCTGCTCGACGAGCCCCAGCAGATGGGCTGGGTCGCGCGGACCCTGCGGTGCGACCCGTCGAACGTCACCGGGCTCACCCGCAAGCTCGTCGACGGCGGCTTCGCCGAGGTTGTCCCGGACCCCGCCTCGGCCCGTGTCCGGCTGCTACGCCGCACCGCCGCCGGCACCCGAGCATGCCGACGGCTCGAGAAGCGGCTCTTCGAGGACTTCCGTCCCGAGGGCGGCCTGAGCGCCACCGAGCTGCGCACCCTGACCGGGCTGCTGGCTCAAGTCGCCGCCGGCTGGCGCCAGCTCCAGGACGCCTGACCCGCTTACTCCCGACGACGCCGCGGTGCTCGTCGGCTCGGGCCGCCGGCAACGCCCGGTGCCGAGTCGGGGTCGAGTCCCAGAACAGCGACGAAGCGGTGCGCCAACCGGGTGGTGTCGGGGATGCGCTGACCGGCGTACGTGGCAAGGAATGCCTCGTGTAACGCGGCACCGGTGAGCAGTCGTGCGACGGCGTCGGCATCCGTCGTCGGCAACCGGCCGAGGCGCATCTCCTCGTTGAGATAGCCGACGAGGATCCGTGACGGGGCGTTCGGGCCGGCGCCGCGGTCGTTCATCGCTTCTCGGTGCGCCGTGAGCAGGTCACCGCTGCTGAAGATCGACGCTGCGATCGGGAAGCTCTGCTCGTAGAACCGCAGCAAGATCGCGACCAGCGCCTCGAGGTTGCCGGTCACCGTCGCGGTGCCTGGCATGTCTGCAGCTACGTCGAGACGCGGCGAACGCTCGGTGAGCACCCGGAGGAAGATGTCGCGCTTGTCGGGAAAGTGCTTGTACAGCAGCGCCTCCGAGCATTCCGCCTCGCGCGCTATCTCCTTCGTGGTGGCGCGCACCAACCCGTCGCGCCGCATGATCACCGCCGCGGCGTCGAGGATCCGCTCCCGTGCCGAAGACGTGCGCACAGAGGAGTCGGGTGTTGACACTGACCTCGGCATGCTGCCATCTTACGTGGTAAGTAAACACTCACTCACCCCGGAGAGCCATGCCACTCGTCGAGATTGCCCACCTGTCGTTGCTCATCGTCCACTTCGTCGGACTTGCGGCGCTGATCGGTCCCTTTCTCGCCCAGGTACGGAGCAGGAAGGCACCGCGGTTGCGGCTGATGCTCGTCGGGGCGCTCGTGCAAGTCGTCACCGGCAACGCCCTGATCGCCTCGAATCGGCTGCAGGGGCTCGAGGTCGATGAGCCCAAGGTGGCCGTCAAGCTCGCGATCGCCGTGGTGGCGCTCGGGGCTCTCGCGGCAGCAGTCCTCCGACGGCGTCGAGGCGATACCGCGGAGCGATCAGACCGGTCCCTGTTCCGGCTGGCCGGCGGGCTCGGTACTGCCAATATCGCTGTGGCGGTTGTGTGGTCATGACACGTCGGACGCTGATCTACGCCACGACCGCGGTCGCCACGTTGGTCATCGAGCTTGGCTCGACCTACGGGACCATCACCGGCGAGCCCTTCGCACCGGTCCCCGGATGGGGCCCGACACGACCGGCCGACCTGCTTGCGTTCGCACTGGTGGCGCTCGGCAGTGCACCGATCGCACTCTTCCCACGCTTCCCGGTCACCGTCGGAGCCCTCGCCACCGGCTCGTATCTCGTCTACGCGATGCGCGACTACGAACTCGGGATGTTCCTCCCCCCGATGGTCGTGCTCTTCGCGCTGGTCGCGAGGACCAGACACCGTCTCGCCGCGAGCTCGTGCATGGTCACCGGCCTCGGCGCGGCTCTGGTGTGGGTGGCGGACCGCGCGGTCACCATCGGCGACTCCGGGACGCGGCTGCTCACCTGGGTCGCGTTCGGTACCGTGCTCGGCGTGTTCTTCACCGCGCCGGTGCTTCTCGGTGAGATCGTGCGCGTCCGCTCACTGCTCAGGGTGGCGACGGCGCAGGACGAGGTCTTCGACACCAACGGCTCGAGGCATGACGCATCGAACCGGACCGTCGACCCGGCACCTCAAGCGTGATGGCGGGGTCAGCGGCGGTCATCGGGGGCGGCATCGGTGGCCTGACCACCGCGATCGCCCTGTCTCGTGGCGGCTGGGACGTCGAGGTGTACGAACGGTCGGCCGCGCTACCCGAGACGGGCACGGCGCTGGGGCTCTGGCCGAGCGCGCTCCAGGCTCTCGACGCGCTCGACCTGGGCGACGCGGCGCGGGCCCAGGCACGCCCGCAGGGCCACGGGGCGTTGCTGAGGCCGGACGGCGGCCGGATCGCCACCATCGACGTCGCGGCCCTGCAGCGACGCGCCGGCGACACCGTCCACCTGCTGTCGCGGCCTGCGTTGCTGCGGCTGCTGACCGGCGCACTGGCCCCCCAGGTCGTGCACTACGGCACCGAGGTCACCGGGCTGGAGAGACTGCGCGGGCATGACCTGGTGGTCGCCGCAGACGGCCTCCACAGCCCGACTCGCCGGCTGCTCTTCGGCGCCCGGCATCAGGCCCGGTACATCGGCGCCACGGCCTGGCGCGGCACCGTGCCGGGGGACACCGACACCGCCACCGAGACCTGGGGGCGGGGCCTTCGCTTCGGCATCACCCCACAAGAGGCAGGTCGCACCAACTGGTTCGCCGTCGCCGACGCGCCACAGGGCGCCAGAGCACCGGAGAGCGAGGTCGCAGAGCTGCGCCGACGCTTCGGCGACTGGCATCCTGATGTTCGGCGCGTCCTCGACGCACTCGGTGACGCAGACGTCCTGCGCCACGATCTCTACGAGATGGCGCCGCCGCTGCCGACCTACGTCCATGCCAACGTGGCCCTCATCGGCGATGCCGCCCACGCGATGACCCCGGACCTGGGGAGGGGAGCGTGCGAGGCGCTCGTCGACGGCGTCTCCCTCGCGCACGCGGTCATCGGCCACGATCAGGTCACCGACGCGCTGGCCAGCTACGACCACGCCAGACGACCGCCCACCCAACGACTCGCGCGGATGTCGCGCCGCCTCGGCAGGGTCGCCATGGCCCGGCGCCGCACCGGCCTGCGCGACCTCGGCGTCAGGGCCGCACTCGCCGTCGCCAGACCACCGCTGTAAGTCACGGCCCTATCGCGGCAACGGCACCATGTACCGCACGCGCCGCCCGCTACCAGCCCGCCTGGGCGCTCCGCGTCGAGCTGGTGGGGGCCTCGGCCGAGGTGCGGAGGCGTCATCCGCCGACGACGGCGCGGTCGCGCTCACCCGCGAGGCCCCCGAGCGCGCCTGGCTCGAGCACCGGCGTGCAAGGGTGGCGGCATGGCCCGGATGACGCGCAAGGGCGACCTCCCGACGAAGGAGTGCCGCACCTGCGGGCGGCCGTTCGCCTGGCGGCGCAAGTGGGCCGACGTGTGGGACGAGGTCCAGTACTGCTCCACCGCCTGCCGCCGCACCCGTCCCAGAGTCGGCCAGTAGGTCAGCTCGGCCGGCCGACGGCGCCGCCGGAATCGTCGTACTGGTCGGGTCCGGCCGATGGCTCCGGCGGAATCGTCGTGCTGGTCGGGTCGGCGGCGCGGCGATGGCCCGTGGTTGTCTGCTCGTCGCGCGATGGTCACCTCGGCTTCACCCACGGTCCGGGTCACGCGGCGTTTGCTGGGGTCGCCGCCCGACCCGACCGAGGAGACCCTGTGACCGCTCCCCACCGTTCGCCCCGACTGCTCACCGCCGGTGCGCTCTCGCCCCGACTGCTCACCGCCGGTGCGCTCGCGATGGCCGCCGCGCTCGTCGCCACCGCGGCGCCGAGCGCGACCGCCGCTGTCCCGTCATCCGGACCGGGAGCGGCGGGCGCTCCGGACCCGGCCAGGGCCCGGCTCGTCGCCCACTCGGTGCTCCCCGCGCAGACCTACGTGCCGGGCAGCGAGCCCTCTGGCGCCTGGACCACCGGCAACGCGGTCGTGCCGGCGCCCTACCCGGCCCAACCGGTGCAGGGCTTCTCGGCGACGCATCGCCTGCGCGACGGCTCGTACCTGGTGATGAGCGACAACGGGTTCGGGGCGAAGGCGAACAGCGCCGACTTCATCCTCTCGGTGCACCGCATCCGGCCGAACGCGGTCGCGCTGCCCACGGCGGTCGGCGCCACACCGCGGCGCGGCGGCGGCACCGCCTACCTCGGTACCCCGATGCGGCTGTCGGACCCCGACCGCAAGGTGCCGTGGCCGATCTGGCGGGATGGTGGTTGCGCTGCGGACACTGCTCTGCCGCAGGGCTACTCGTGCCCCGAGCCCGACCGCTTGCTCACCGGCTGGGACTTCGACATCGAGTCGATGCAGATCGCGAAGGACGGCACGTACTGGTTCGGCGACGAGTTCGGCCCGTACCTCCTGCACACGGATGACGAGGGCCGCCTCCTCGAGGCGCCGATCCCCACCCCGGGGGTCAAGTCGCCGTCGAACCCCACCCTCGCCCCCGGCGAGACGCCGAACCTCCGGGGGTCGCGCGGCTTCGAGGGGATGGCGGTCGCCCCCGACCTGCGCACGCTGCACCCGCTGCTCGAGGGCGTCGTCGCCGAGGACCTCGCCGCCGGGCGGGACCGCGACCTGCGCCTGTACACCGTGTCGACCACACGCGGCCGCGCGCAGTTCGCACCGAAGTACGTGTACTACCGGATGGACGACCCGGCGCACGCCATCGGCGACTTCGCGATGGTGAACGACCGGCAGGGGCTGGTCATCGAGCGCGACAACGAGCAGGGCGCTACGGCGGTGACGAAGAAGGTCTACCTCGTCGACCTGTCGCAGGTCGACGGCGACGGCGTGGTGCGCAAGCAGCTGCTCGTCGACCTGATGAACCTGCCCAACCCCGACGGGCTCGGCGGGTTCGGGGACCCGTTCACGTTCCCCTACGTGACGATCGAGGATGTCGAGGTGGTCGACAACCGCACCATCGCGGTGATGAACGACAACAACTTCCCTGCGGCGGGCGGGCGTTCGGCCACCGAACCCGACGTGAACGAGTACCTCGAGATCCGGTTGCCGAGGCCACTGAAGGTGTCGCGGTCGCTCCTGCCGAGCGGCGAGGTCGGCGACCCGGTACGACGGCTCGACGTCCAGGCGCATCGCGGCGGTATCGGGATGACGACCGAGTCGTCGGTGCGTGGCGTCGAGAAGGCGCTGGAGCTGGGCGTGAGCACGCTCGAGCTCGACACCCAGGTGACCGAGGACGGCGCCGTGGTCGTGACCCACGACCGGCAGGTACAGGCCGCGAAGTGCCGTGACACCGAGCCCGCGTTCACCGGTGACCCGGAGTACCCGTACGTCGGGAAGTACGTCCGCGATCTGACTCTGGCACAGGTGAAGACGCTCGAGTGCGGATGGCAGCAGCTGCCCGGCTTCCCGGCGCAGGAGGCGGTGGCGGGTCCGATGGCCGAGCTGTCCGATGTCTTCGACGTGGTGAAGCGGTACCGGGCCCGCGGCGTGACGCTCAACGTCGAGACCAAGGTCGAGGCCGGCGCCCCGGAGCAGACCGCTCCCCGCGAGGTGTTCGTCGGCCGGGTCGCCGAGGAGATCCGGGCGTCCGGGCTGCAGCGGCAGGTCGTCGTGCAGTCCTTCGACTGGGGCGCGCTGCGCGTCATGCACGAGGAGCTGCCCCGGGTGCCGCTCGCGGCCCTGACGAACGTCGACTTCCTCCAGGTGGGGCAGCCGGGCGCCTCACCGTGGCTCGGCGGCATCGACGCCGACGACTACGGCGGCGACTTCGTGGCCGCGGCGGACTCGATCCCGGGCGTCGAGGTGCTCTCGCCGGTGCACGGGTTCCCGCAGGACGGCCGGATCGGGCAGGCCGGGTATCGGTTCTACACCGACGCCGACCTCGTGCGCCGGGCCCACGAGCGCGGCTTGACGGTGATCCCGTGGACGGTCAACGACCCGGCCACGCTCGAGGCGCTGGTCGACGCCGGCGTCGACGGCGTCATCACCGACTACCCGAACGTGCTCCGAGAGGTGCTGCGCACCAGGGGGATGCCGCTCCCCCGCGCCTACCGCTCACTCACCCACCCCTGAA
>JBOFLR010000587.1:0-4923 GCA_051657965.1 Dermatophilaceae bacterium | reverse complement strand
CGCTCGTCGCCCTGGACCCGTTCGAGGTTCTTGACGAAGAACGGCTCGGGTCGGTCGTCGGCGAAGAACTCGGCATGCGGCTCGTCGGCCGCGGCGAGCGCTCGACGCACCGCCTCCTCGACCCGCTGTGCGTGGGTGCTGCCGAGCGCGATCACCCCGAGCGAACGCCCCGGCCGGGTCGCGGCGTGGGCGAGCACCAGCTCGACCACCCGGTCGACCTCGGCACCGGTGGTCTCGACCGCCGCCTCGCCGTCACCGACGAGGCCGTGACCGTCGACCAGAACGTGCCGCACCACCGGGGCCGTGCCGGTGCCGGGGAAAGTGACGAGCGAGCCGTCGTACACCGTCGCGTTGGCGAAGGCGACCAGCCGCTCGTCGAGCGAGCGGTAGTGCCACGACAGCCGCCGCGCCGGCAGGGCGGCGGCGAGTACGTCGAGCACCGACTCCACACCCTCGGTGAGGGATTCAGGTGCGTCGTCGCCGCCGTCGGACACACTGGTGAAGAAGGTGGTCGGTGGCAACTGCTGCGCATCGCCGGCCACGACGACCTGGCGGGCCCGTGAGATCGCGGACACGGCCTCGGCGGGTGGCACCTGTGACGCCTCGTCGAACACGACGACGTCGAACTGCCGGCCGGGTGGTAGCACCGACGCCACCACCAGCGGGCTCATCGCCCAGCACGGCCGGGCGGCGGTGACCAGGTCGGGGCAGCGGAGCACGAGGTCGCGCAGCGGGGCGAGCCGCCGGGAACGGGCCGCCTCGGCGCGCAGCAGCGACTCCTGGTCGGAGTGCTCGGCACGCACCTCGTCAGCGCGGTGAGCGACAGCCGTTCGCACGCGAGCTGCGTTGTCGCGCACGAGCGTTCGATCGGCATCCGCGTAGGCTGTGACGGCCCGGCTCAGCGCATGCCCGTCGTGCGCGGCCACCCGCGGGTCCGTGCGCGACACCTCATCGGCGATCGAGGACCACCACACCCACTCGGCCTCGGCCTCGGCGGCATCCGGCGTGAGCTGCCGGGCGCGCGCGTCGTCCACCAGCAGAGCGAGACCGGCCGACTCCAGGAGGTCGAGACCGGAACGCACGGCGGGTGCCACGCCGAGCCGGTGCGCCGCCCGGCCGAGCTCGTCCACCCGGCGGCGCAGCTCGGCGAGGTCGAGATCGACGAGCGCGACCGGGTAGCCGCCCCCGCGGGCATCGTTGAGGTCGCCGGCGCCGCCGGCGCCGCGGGTACCGCCGGCGCCGCGGGTACCGCCGGGACGGCCCGCGTCGGAGCTGTCGACAGCACCGGGATCGCCGGCCGAGCGACCCGCACCGGGCAGCCGCGCATCGATCCAGTCGAGATCGTCGAGCAGCGCACGGTGCGCCGCCCGGGCGCGGTCGAGCTCCACCGGGATCTCCGGACGGCCACCCGATCCGGCGATCCGCTGCCAGGCCAGCCGCTGCTCGCTCGCGGCCCGCAGTGCGGCGTGCAGGTCGGCCGGCGGGCGTCCCGGGCGGAGCAGCGCACGCGCCTGTCGCCGCAGGCGCCACCGGTCCAGCCAGGAGAGCTCGACATCGGCCCGACGACGGTACTCGCTGCTGCCGGTGGCGGCGACGAGGTCGTCGAGCGGGATGTCGAACACGGCGGGCCGGAACACCTCGAGGGTGTCGCGGACCGCACCGACCGTGCGCAGCACCTCGCCCCAGTCGCGCGTGGTCGGGGAGTCGGGCAGGCGGATGCCGTGGAACACCGCTGCGAGGGTGGCGGTGGTGTCGTCGACCATGCCGCCGGCCAGCCGGCCGACCCGGTGCCGGGCCTCCTCCGCTTCCTCGGCGGAGCGGATCGCCGCACCGAACCAGGGGTCGTCGCCGCCCGGGCCGGCCCACTCGGACAGGGACGCCAGGTCGGCGAGCGCGGCACCGCAGCGAGCGGCCGTCTCTCGGTCGAGAGCGGCCAGCGCCGCCCCGCGCACTCGCACCCGCGAGCGGGGCGGGGTGGGCCGGGACGCGAAGGCCGACACCGCCTCCTGGACCTCGTGCAGCGTCACGCCCCATGGCGCCCGCACCTCGTGGAGGGCTGTGACGTGCTCGCGCAGACGGGTGGATGCAGTGGACCGCACGCCGACCGCGGACGCCAGGGTCGTCATCCCCGGCGGTCTCTCGCGCGCGTCAGGGCCCGACAGCGACGCGGATGCCCCGGCGCCGCCCGCCCGGGTGTCGATGCTCGTGGCCCGGGCAGCTCCGGCGGCTCCGTCGCGGGCGTGGTCGTCGGGCGCCGCCGCCAGGAGACGGTCGAGGCCCGCGACCAGCTCGCGGGCGACGCGACGGCGACCCTGCGCGCCGGCGTGCAGGTCGAGGACCAGGTCGGCGAGCCCCACCGCGGCGAGCCGCCCGAGCACCGCGTCGATGGCGGCCCGCTTCTCGGCGACGAACAGCACCCGCTTACCGTCGGCCGCGAGGGCGGAGACGAGGTTGGCGATGGTCTGCGACTTGCCCGTGCCGGGCGGTCCGTGGATGACGAGGTGCGACCCGCTGCGCACCGCCTCGACAGCTTCGCGCTGGCTGCTGTCGGCGTCGAGCACGAGCACGTCGCGGTCGTGATCGTCGAGGTCGACGCTGCCGGGCCGCAGCTCCGCGCGAACCGCACGAAGCGCGTCCGGGTCCCCGGCGAGGGCCGCGACGACGTCGTGGTCGGCAAGTCGGTCGCCCTGGCCGGTGAGGTCGGCGACCATCGGGAGCTTGGCGTACGAGAAGGTGCCGACGACGAGCCGGGGATCGATGGCGAAATCGGCCACCGCGGCGCAGGCGTCGGCGAGCGCGGCGTACGCCGGGTAGGGGTCGAAGGCCGCATCCCCGGCGACGAGCGCCTCGAGGTCGTCGGCGTCGACGTCGATCCCCTGCTCCGACGCGAGGTAGTGGGCGAGCACCGGGTTGAGCTCGAGCTCGTCGTCGAGTTCGAGCACGTGGTCGAGGCGCGCCGCACCGGTGGGCCGCAGCGTGCAGGCGCGGAGGAAGACCGGCGCGGCGGGACGCCGGGTCATCACCCGGCCGTCGGGAGCCCGGACCGTCCACGACGCCATGCCGATGGCGAGGAAGCACGTGACGATGCCGCGTTCCTCGGCCAGCTCGCGGCTCTTCGCGGCGACGACCCGGGCGCGGCGCCGGGCGTCCTCGAGTGCGGTCGGCTCACGCACCAGCTCGGCCAGCCGGGTGGCCCGGCCGCTGAGCAGCTGCGCCAGACCGGTGGGGTGGGCGGCGGAGAGGTCGAGCGTTCCCGAGGGCAGGTCCCGGTACCACAGCAGGGTGTTGCGGCCGCCGAGGTCGACCAGGTGCCTGGTCCACGCGGCGCGAGCAGCGGCGACCCGTTCGGTGCGGGGGTCGCCACCCTCGTCTGCCGTCCCGGCATCCGCCCGGTCACCTGGGCCGGTGGCGATCCCGCCGCCCGCCATACCGCCGCCGGCTATACCGCCGGTCGCGTCGACGCCCGGGCCGGTCGCCGTCCCGGCGCCCGTCCCGATGGCCGCGCCGGTCGCCGCCTCGGCGCCTTCAAGTGCGGCGAGCTGCGCGTCACCGCCACCCGACTGCGGTCGCGCGCCGGCGGGGGGTGAGGCGTCGGCGGCTGTCGCCGCGCCGTCGCGCGGGTTGACGCCCCGCGCACGGCCCATCGCTCTCACCGCAGCACGGTAACAGCGCGGGCGCTACGCCCGGCCCAACAGCGCGGGCGCTCCGCCCGGCCCAACAACGCGGGCGCTCCGCCAGGCCCGGACACCGGGGGCTGGAGATGCCGCGCCGCGCTCGAGCCGCTGTCTCGCTGCATCCGAGGGCGGCCCGGGGGCTCGCGTCGACCGCGGATGACACCGACGCTCAGTCCACGGGCGTCATCCGACACCCGTGCGGGCGTCATCCGACACCCGTGCGGGCGTCATCCGACACCGGACCGGTGCAGCGCGTCGTGCCCAGGGTGACGCCGATGACGACGGCCACTCCCAGGGCGAAGAGCGCGAGCACCTGGTAGCTGAGCTGGTCGACGACGATGCCGGCGAGCACACCACCGGCCGCGGCGGACAGCCCCATGAGCAGGTCGGCGGCGCCTTGGGCGCCCGGCCGCTCGGCCAGCGGCACGGCCGCCACGAGCATGGTGGAGCCGGCGACGAGCGTGCACGACCACCCGAGCCCGAGGAGGAACAGCCCGGCGAGGAGAGTGCCGGAGTGGCCTTCCGGCGACAGCGAGGCGAGAAAGGTGGCGACGGCGAGCACCAGGGCGCCCGCCATGGCCACCGTTCGGGCGCCGAACCGGTCGGTGGCGGCGCCGGTGAGCGGCGAGAACGCGAACATGCCGAGGACGTGGATGCTGATGACCAGCCCGACCAGGGTGAGGTCGGCTCCGCCGTGGGCCATGTGCAGCGGCGTCATCACCATGACGCTGACCATGGTGACGTGACCGAGGGCGACGGTGGCGACTCCGAGCCGGGCCAGCGGGATGCCGCGGATGGCGCGCAGCCCTCGGCGCACCGAGCCGTGGGTCTCGGCGTCGTCGCCGCCTCCGGCGAGACGACGCGCCTCGAGGAGCGGGTCGGGGCGCAGCCGAACGGCGATGAATGCGACGGCCAGGGCGATCCCGGCGCACGAGAAGAGGAACGGACCGGTGAGGCGCGGCAGGCCGAGTGCGTCGGCCACCGGTTCGGCCGGGCCGACGAGGTTGGGCCCGAGCACGCTGCCGACGGTGGTGGCCCAGACGACGAGACCGAGGTCGCGGCCGCGGTGGGCGGGCTCGGCGAGGTCGGCGGCGGCGAACCGGCTCTGGCTGTTCGAGGCCGTTGCACCGCCGAAGAGCACGCTGGCGAGGAGCAACAGGGCGAAGCTGCCGACGACTCCGGAGAGGATGAGGCCGAGCGCGCCGACCCCGGCGAGAGCGTAGCCGAGCACCAGACCGGGGCGGCGCCC
>JBOFLR010000586.1:0-6810 GCA_051657965.1 Dermatophilaceae bacterium | reverse complement strand
TGAGCGCCCGGATGGTGGCGTCGGAGACATCGCGCACTTGAAGAAGAGACATATGCATAGCGTATGGCGCGCATGCACGTGTATGCGAGGTGCTCAGCGATCGCTGATCGCGGGGATGCCGGTGCTGCGGGTCTGGGAGGCGGCCGACGTCGTGGTGTTCAAGCGGTCGATGGCCACCGGGTATGCCAGGGTGCAGAACCCGCTGCTCTTCCGCGGCAACACGCAGATGCTTTTCGGCGACGCCAAGGACCGCGTCGACGACATCCTCGCCGTCCCTCTGACGCGTCGAGTTCGCGTGCCCGAGTGGTGCGTTGGGTGCTCGCCAACACCCGTCGCGACGCCCTCCGGATGACGACGGCGGCGCCCTACGGACGACGACGGCGGCGCCCTACGGACGACGACGGCGGCGCCCTACGGACGACGACGGCGGCGCCCTCCACGGGTGACCGCGCACCACTCAGGCGCCGGCCTCCCGCCAGGCGCGCCGTGCCAGCCCGGCCGATGCCGTGAGCACTCCGACGAGCAGGACGAGTGACACCACGGTGCTGGGCAGGGCGGGCGACAGCCAGAACGACGCGAGCACAACCGCGACGACAGTGGCCGGCCCGAGCGCCGCCAGCGCGATCCGGGCCGGCCCGGTGAGCGCCCGGGCGACGAGTGTCGCGACGATCCCGGCCAGCCAGGCAGGTGAGGCGAGCGGCAGGAGCACCGTCGCCGCCCCTGCGGTTCCGAGGAGGTCGATGCTGACGGGCCAACCGGCACCGATCGTCTCGGCGCCGAGCGACTCGAGCCGGTCGACGATCGAGGTCGCCGCAGGCGGCACCACACTCAGCAGTGTGGCGACGACGGCGACACGGGCCCACGCCGGGTTGTCAGACGGCCCCGGCGGCGGCCACGCGGGGTGCGACGTCGGCCGGTCTGCTCGGGCCTCGGCGGCGACCCGGTCGGGTGGGCTGAGGCGGAGCAGGGCGTCATCCACCGCGCGAGGGTCGCCGGCGTTCTCGGCGAGGACGGCGTCGAGGTGCTCGCGCACGCCCGCCAGGACGTCGTCGCGGGTCGGCGGGTCGAGGTCGGCGAGCATCCGGGCGAGGTCGTCGAGGTAGCTGCCGATGCGGGCGTCGGTGGTGTTCATGAGGAGCCTCCGTGAAGGGTGGAGTCGACGACGTCGCGGAAGGTCTTCCAGGTGCGTCGGAACGTGCTCAGGGCGATCCGTCCTTCGGCGGTGAGCGAGTAGTAGCGGCGTGGCGGCCCGGCGGGTGACTCGACCCAGCTGGTCTCGACCAGCCCCTGCTTCCGCAGCCGGGCGAGCAGGGGGTAGAGCGTGCCGTCGCCGGCGAGCAGTACCCCGTCGTCCCCCAGCCGCCTGGCGATGTCGAGTCCGTACCGCGCCTCGTCGTCGAGCAACGCCAGCACGCAGTGCTCGAGCGCGCCCCGACGAAGGTGCGTCAGGATAACGCTGTCGCCGGGTTCCATGCCACGCAAGATAGCACGGAGCCGCTGGGCGCGCGATGTCGACGGAGTGGCAGCGACTCGACAGGGCTCGACCGCTCCGGCAACCACCCGGCGATCCGACCGCGGCTCGTCGACCGGGGTCGTCCGGCCGGGGTCGTACGGCCGCGGCGCCGTCGCCCGCACACGTCATCCGGATGCCGTGTGCAGGCGACAGGGCGGTCACCGGGCCGGCGTCAGGCGTCTCCGGTGATCACGGTCAGGTCGCCCACCGTCCAGAGGTTGTCGATCGTCATGTGGCTGATCCGCCAGTCGGCACTCCCACGCGCCAGCTCGACACGGTAGGTGTTCTTCATCAGTAGGTGCCGCTCACTGGTCGGCTGCGGCCCCTCACCCGGGGGGAAGTGCTGCGCCTCGACATAGGCGGTCAGGAGAGCGCCGTCCTGGTCCACCGTGACTCGGGTGTTCGTCACGCTGTGACTGGTGTCGAGCCGGCCGATCGATCCGATGAGCCCGGTCACGATGGTGTCCCGGCCGGTGAGCATCGGGAACGACATGCCGATCCGTTCGGCGGCCGGCGTGAAGTCCGCCACGGCGTCCTCCGTGAACGCGGACGCGAGGACGTCGGCGTCGCTGCGGTCCAGGCCCGCCGTGAAGCGGATCAGCGCATCGAGGGCATCGCGTTCGTCCACGATGCGTCCTGCGTCCTCGTGCTGGTCGATCCGGGCGGTCATCGCTGCTCCTTCGGTGGCGTCGCCGCCGGACGAGCGGCCCGCATCAGTATCGGCGACTGGTCACCCGATCGACGGCACGCGACGGCATCCGGCTGAGACCGGTCGTGGATGGTGTGACAGGCGGCGGCTATCACGCCCTACGGTGATCGAGTGGACGTCCCGGACCTGCGCTCTCTGCGGTCCTTCGTCGCGGTGGCCGAGGAGCTGCACTTCGGCCGGGCCGCGCGCCGTCTGTTCCTCGCCCAACCGTCGCTGTCCGCGCAGATCAACCGTCTCGAGCGGCTGCTCGGCGCACGGTTGTTCGACCGGGACCGGCACCACGTCGCCCTCACGGATGCCGGGACGGCTCTGCTCCCCGAGGCCCGCCGGACACTGCTGGCAGCTGAACGTGCCGCCGCCGCCGTCCAACGGGTCACCTCCCAGCCCACCGGACGGCTCGTCGTGGGATGCTGCGGAGCTGCCGCCCAGGACTACGCCGCCCCGGTGTTCGGAGGGTTCACCGCCGCCTTCCCCGACGTGACGCTGGAGGTCCGGCACGCACAGGCGACCGAGCCGACGGCCGGGCTCGACCGCGGCCGGGTCGACACCGTCATCACCTGGCGGCAGCCGCCGGCGCCAGAGTTCCTGAGTCGCACCCTGCTGCACGACCGCTGGCACGCCGTCGTGCCCGACCGGCATCCGCTCGCCCGGCGGGACCAGGTGCGGGTAGGCGAGCTGGCCGGCTCACCTCGCCTGCCGTTGGTCCCGCAGCCTCCCGACTCCAGCTGGTGGGACGGCCGGGCCCGGGCGGGAGAGCGAGTCTTCGAGTCCTACGAGTCGGCATCGGCGGCCGTGCTGGGTGACCGCGGAGTCACGGCCGTACCCGGAACGGCCGCTCGGCTGTACGGCCAGCCGGGTCTGGCGTATCCACAGCTCAGCGACGCCCCGGATGCCGTCGCGGTGGTGATGTGGGCCGACCAGCCCGCTCCGGGAACGGCGCTGCTGGCGTTCCTCGAGCACCTGGCCGGCGTGCTCCCCTGATCGGCCCCGGCGCAGCAGTCGATCTCCGTCGTTCACGGGCACGTCACCTGCCGGCCACGGCGCGACCGGACAATCGCCTGGCGCGACGAGCGGAGGAACGACGATGGGACTGGCCCTGGGTCCGGACTGGGTGGATGCGGTCCACCCACCGTTCAGGAGCGCTGCGACCTCGATCGAGGGTCAGTACCGCACCCTCGACGGGGACCCGGTGGAGCTGGAGCGGACCGCGGCATCCTGGTACCGGGACGCCGACCGGCTCGACGGGGTGTGGGACGAGGTCGACCGCTCGCGACGTTCGGCCGAGGACCGCTGGATCGGCCGGGGAGCGGACGGCTACCAGGACCGCGCCCGGGAGTGGGTGGCCGAGGTGGCCACCTCCGCGACGTCCCTCCGCTTCGCGGCCGAGGGCCTGGAGATCATCGCCGCGGCCATGTCCGACGCCCAACGTCGGTCCGACGGCTACATCCGGTGGTACGTCGAGACGGTGAACCGCGAGTACGAGCACTTCCGCTCCATGGCACCGGTCGCTCAGAACCTGCTCGTGGCCCGGATGAAGCACCAGGTCGACGCTGTCGGATGGGCCACCATCCAGGCCGTTCACGCCCAGGCCGGACGGCTCGACCAGGTCCTGGCCAGCGCACCGAGACGCTTCGTCGTCGGACCGGGCGCACCGTGGCGCTCGGGAGTCTCCCGGGTGGCCACCGACCAGCGCAGCGGGTCCTGGTCCGGCATGCTCACCATCCCGATCGAGGGTTCCCCGGTCGGGCTGCGCGTCACCCGCAGCGAGGGCATGGTGGTCACCCAGGACACCGACGGCCGCATCGTCATCGGGCTGCGCGACTCCTACGGCCTCGGCCCGCATGCCAGCGGAGGCAGCAAGACGAACTTCGACGAGCTACCCCGGAAGTGGCAGGACAAGCTCAACCGTGCCTACGGCGAGATCGAGGCGAGCGCGGCCGTCGGCTACGTCAAGCGCTACTCGTTCTCCTCGGTCGACGACGCGCAGGACTTCGTCGACGATCTCCACGGCACCACGATCACCGGACGACTCGCCGCCTTCGCGCGCGACGCCGCCGGCTTCTACGCCGGCCCGGCCGCCGATCTCGGCCCGCTGCACGACCGGCTCACCGGCCGGGAGCCGGACGAGACCGCGATCAGTGTGAGCCTGACGGCCAAGGGCTCGCTGGACGCGGGACTGCAACCGGTGCTCGCCGACCGTGCCTCGGCCTCCGGGGCCGTCAGTGGGGTGTACACCAGCCGGGCCAACGGCGCGACCGCCGTGGGATGGCTGTACGAGACGGAACAGAAGACCGGCCTGACCGCCGGCTACGACACGACACTCCTCGGCGGTTCCCGCTCCGTGCTGCACCGCACCGACTACAGCCCGTCCGGCGAGCCCACCCAGTACTTACGACAGGTGACGACGGTCGGCGACTACGACCATCACCTCGGTACCAACGGGTCCTATGTCGGCGTCCAGGAACTGCCCGGAGGCATCGCCGGCGGCCATGTCAAGGGCGATATCGAGAGCGCGGTCCGGCGGGTCGAGACCACCACGCTCGACCTCGACGAGCCGGAGAACCGGGCGGTCTTCGACGCGGCCGGCGCCGGACCGCCCGGCTCGGCGGGTGACGTCGCACTTCGCGAACGGCTGGCCACGGCCGGCGTCGAGACGGTACGCGAGTACGACCTCGACCGGCAGGTGGGTGAGGGCTCCGGGAAGATCTTCGGCTTCGGCGCCAAGGCCGGCCCTCAGGTCGAGCAGCAGCACCTCGTCGACTCCTGGTACGTCGACCCGGAGGGGGACCATCGACCCGTCCCGGTCGACCCGCGACTGCCCGGCGCCGGCCTCATCGACGTGCTCGACCCGGACGAGCCGACGGGTTGACGAGGCGACGACCCGGACGAGCCGACGGGTTGACGAGGCGACGACCCGGACGAGCCGACGGGCTGGCGGGCTCGCTCAGCCCTCCGGGACGTCGGAGACGGCGGAGCACACCCGGCGCCCGCTGCAGGTGTCCTGCCGCCGATACTCGTCGGCGGCGAGGCTCAAGGTCTCGGCGAGGTGGGCGGCATCCGCAACCGAGGACCGCAGGCGGGCCTCGATGTCGGTCTCCGCGAAACGAGCCACGATCTGCTCGACGAGCGAGGAGTGCGTCACGGCGCCGAACGCCCCACCGACCGGAGCCTGCGGACCGGACGACGTGTCCAGCACCCGCCCGGCTTCTGCAGCCACTCGCGACATCTGGACGAGGTCGTCGGGGACGACCTCCAGCTGGTCATCGCTCATCGGCCACTCCTCGAGCTCGGGCTCCGCCATCGGACGACTCCATCGTCGCGTCTCGAGCAAGCCCTGCGAAACGGCCGTTGTACCCATCGTCGACGTCTCGAGCGTTCGGCGCGGTGCCGCTTGGGGACGGCACCGACGGCACCGACGGCACCGACGGCACCGACGGCACCGACGGCACCGGCGGCACCGCCGGTCGGCAACGGCGGGACCGCCGGTCGGCACCGGCCTCCCGTGCCGTCGGGCGCGCGCGATCAGCGATGCGTTCCGGGTGACTCGACGAGCATCGAGTCAGCGGCTGTCGCGCCGGAATTGTCCGGGCGTCACGTGCACGTACTGCCTGAACACCCTGGTCAGATGTGCCTGATCGCTGAAACCGGCGCTGACCGCGACCTCGGCGATCGGCCGGTCGCCGACGAGCAGGTCCTTGGCTCGCTGCACCCGCAGACCGGTCAGGTAGCGGTGCGGCGTGGTCCCGGTGTGGCGGCGGAACGCTCGCAGGACGGAGCGCGGATGAAGCCCGGTCAGCCGCCCGAGGTCGACGAGGGAGTGGTCCTGTTCCGGTTGGTCCGCGATACGGTCCCGCACCAGTCGGACGGCGCGGTGCTCGCGGCCGGCGACAGCCGCGGCGGACTTCGGAGACACCAACGCGACGAGCGCGGACAGCAGGTCGAGCACGGTCGTCTGTCTGGCGAGGAGCGGCGCTGCGTCGCGCACCGACCGCTCGACGGCATCCACCCGGCGCGCCATCTCGGCGGCAGCGGCCGGCACGTCGAGCAGGCCGGGTGCGAACCGTGGCGGCTGCACGTCATCCGGCCATGCCCACGTGTCGGCGCCGATGCCGACACACCGGCCGTAGGTGCCATCCGGGCCGTCGGCGTCGAAGGTCCCGGCGAACACCTCGCCGGGCGCCTGGAGGAACACCGAGCCCGTGGCGTCGCCGAGCCGCAGCGCCTGGTGGCCGAAGCGGACATCGCACCGGCCCGGGCCGTTGACCACCACGCGAAGGTCCGGCACCGGGGCGGGCGGGAACTCGAACCCGACCGGCGAACTCTTGACCCCGAGCTCCAGGCCGGGTAGGTCCGGCGGTCGCCACACGGCGGTGCGGTCGGACGTGGAGCGTGGGGTGGTCGGCCTCATCGGTAGCGGGGTGGTCGGCCTCATCGGTCAAGTGTCCTCGCGAGCCTCGCGATCAGCCACTCGACAGCGGGAGCCCGGCAGCAGCGCGACGAGGTCGGCGGTCAGGCCGGGGTGCCGTCCGACTCGAGGAACCGGACCGCCTGTTCGACGAGCTGGTCGACGGGCGCGCTGACGTCGAGG
>JBOFLR010000585.1:0-2397 GCA_051657965.1 Dermatophilaceae bacterium | reverse complement strand
GGCCTCGCCGGCGCGGCGGGCACGCTGGTCCGGGACCGGCTCGCGGGCGGCGAGCGGTCGTCATCCCCGTTCTCGGATGCCGTGCCACGCATCGACGCCGCCGGCGCCACCTGGGTCGAGCCCGAGCTGGTGATCGAGGTGCGCGCGCTGGAGCTGACCGGCCAGCACCGGCTGCGGGCGCCGAGCTTCCTCGGCATCCGGCACGACCTCACCTCCGCCGAGCTGACCGGCGAGGCGGATGACGGTGCCTGAGCACGTGCCCGAGGTGACCCGCGTCGAGGTCGCCGGCCGGCGGCTCAGGCTGACCAGCCTCGACAAGGTGATGTACCCGGCGACCGAGACCACCAAGGGCGAGGTGCTCAGCTACTACGCGCAGGTCGCCCCGGTGCTGCTGCGCCACCTTGCCCGCCGGGTCGTCACCCGGGTGCGCTGGCCGCACGGCGTGGCCGAGCAGCTGTTCTTCGAGAAGAACCTGCCGTCGGGGGCGCCGTCGTGGCTGCCCAGGGTGCAGGTCGACGACGTGACGTACCCGATGGTCGAGGACCTCGCGCACCTGACCTACCTCGTCAACCTCAACAGCCTCGAGCTGCACGTGCCGCAGTGGACGGTCGACGCCGACGGCCGCCCCGAGAACCCGAACCGGCTCGTCATCGACCTCGACCCCGGCTCGCCGGCCGGGCTGCACGAATGCTCGACAGTGGCTCTGCTGGTGCGCGACCGGCTCGCGGCCTTGGGGCTCGAGCTCTACCCGGTGACGTCGGGGAGCAAGGGGATGCAGCTGTACGCCGGTCTCGGTGGCGACCTCACCAGCGAGCAGGTGCGCGAACTGTGCCTGCAGCTGGCCCAGGAGCTGACCGCGAAGCACCCCGGCCTGGTGCTGTGGAAGATGACCAAGTCGCTGCGTCCGGGGAAGGTGTTCCTCGACTGGAGCCAGAACGTCGCGGCCAAGACCACGATCTGCCCGTACTCGCTGCGAGGACGGGAGCTGCCGCGGGTCGCGGCCCCCCGCACCTGGGACGAGGTGGAGCGCGGCGCCGAGTCCCCGGACGGCCTGGAGCAGCTGATGTACGACGAGGTCCTCGACCGGCTCGACCGCGATGGGGACCTGCTGGCCGGTCTGACGTGACCACGCCCACCGGCGGCGTTCTCCAGGGCGCTGTCACGATCGGTGCGGTCGGCGGTCGTCTCCGGTGGCCCCCGTGGTCCCTGCCGCAGTCCCTGCGTGGTCAGGGAAGGTCGCTCGTCGGTGGTCCGTGCGGGGTCGGCCGTCGCGCGTCGCGGATCGCGTGACCGAGGAGCAGACCGAACGCCGCCGGCCCGAACACGGCCGCGGCGTCGAACCACCCGAGCTCGAGCACGTCGGCGAGGTAGACGTCGAGGTCCATACCCGGCGCACCGAGCTGGGACAGCGCGGGGAGGACGACCGCCACGACGACCGCGACGCCGGCCCAGACGGCCAGGCCGCGACGCAGTGGTGGTCGGAACCTGCCGTCGATACCGCCGCCGGCCGCTGCTGCCGCGACGAGGGCGACGTACGCGAACAGCCCGGCGCCGATGTTCGCACCGACCACCGGCCCGGACGCGAGATCGACCAGCTCGAAGGTCCCCCAGGTCGTTGCGGTCACGGCCGCGGCACGCAGGAGGATGTCGGCGACGGTGCGAGATATGTGGCGCATGCTGCCGAGCGTGGGGGAGGCGGGCGTCATCCGGCCTGAGTACACGTACCCGGATCTGCGCACCAGGACTGCGACGGCTCTGCTGATGATGCGCTTCCCGGCGCGGCGACGTTCCTCTCTTCGAGGGCTTCCTGCACGCGGAATTCTCCATGGTTCGGGCGTGACGGATTCTTCGAGATGACCGTCATCAGGGTGTCGGCGGAGATCTCCGAGGTGTTGGCACGGGGGTTCTGTGTCGTCGTGGACAAGGACGAGCCGCAACTGGCGACGGGCGGTCGAACCGTCACTGCGCTCCGCGGACCCGCCCACCGAGGGCGGGCTCTCGTTCGCGGTGCAACGACCTTCTCGATCCCGTGCTACCGGCGATGAACACACTGGAACGCGGGAACTGGTGGACGGCGATGGTCGTGCGGGAAACGAACACCGGTCACTGCGACTCCCGCAGATGGCGACGTGGCATGACATTTGGCCGCTCAGCGCCGACCAGGCCTCATTACCGACCGGCCGGTGTACTGCGGCGGAGGCGAGGACAGCCGGCGCACTCGACGCATGCCGGCAGCGCGTAGAGAAGGCAGCACGAGCTGCGTGCCGGTACCTCGGCGCTCACGTGGACGCCTGCTCCCGCCTCGGCGGCGCGGCGCGCCTCGGTCCACATGTCGTCGACCATGCCCGTGCGCGTGTGTGGCCCGAGCCGGACCAGCGATCGGAAATGGCGCGCCAG
>JBOFLR010000584.1:0-3176 GCA_051657965.1 Dermatophilaceae bacterium | reverse complement strand
CGTGGCAAGGGGATTGCCGTCGAGCGCATCTACACCACCCCGGGTGTGCACCCGTACGACGAGATCACCTGGGAGGCGCGCGACGTCGTGCAGCAGAACTGGAAGACGGGGGAGACGATCTTCGAGCAGCGCGGTGTCGAGTTCCCCGACTTCTGGTCGGTCAACGCCTCCACCATCGTCACCACGAAGTACTTCCGCGGCGCCGTGGGCACGCCGGCACGCGAGACCGGGCTGCGGCAGCTGATCGACCGCGTGGTGCTCACCTACGTCAAGGCGGGCAAGGACCACGGGTACTTCGCCACCCCGGAGGACGCCGAGATCTTCGAGCACGAGCTGACCTACGCCCTGCTGCACCAGGTGTTCAGCTTCAACAGCCCGGTGTGGTTCAACGTCGGCACCAAGAGCCCCCAGCAGGTGAGCGCGTGTTTCATTCTCTCTGTTGATGATTCGATGAGCTCGATCCTCAACTGGTACAAGGAGGAGGGGTTCATCTTCAAGGGCGGTTCCGGCGCGGGGCTGAACCTCTCGCGCATCCGCTCGAGCAAGGAGCTGCTGTCCTCGGGTGGCACGGCATCCGGGCCGGTGTCGTTCATGCGCGGCGCCGACGCCTCCGCGGGCACGATCAAGTCCGGGGGCGCCACCCGGCGCGCGGCGAAGATGGTCGTGCTCGACGTCGACCACCCCGACATCGAGGAGTTCGTCGAGACCAAGGCGCGCGAGGAGGACAAGATCCGCGCGCTGCGCGACGCCGGCTTCGATATGGACCTCGGCGGCAAGGACATCGTCTCGGTCCAGTACCAGAACGCGAACAACTCGGTGCGGGTCACCGACGAGTTCATGCGCGCATATCAGGACGGCACCGAGTTCGGGCTGAAGGCGCGGATGACGGGCGAGGTCATCGAGAGCGTCGACGCCCGCGCACTCATGGGCAAGATCGCCAAGGCCGCCTGGGAGTGCGCCGACCCGGGCATCCAGTACGACGACACGATCAACGACTGGCACACCAACCCCGAGACCGGGCGCATCACCGCGAGCAACCCGTGCTTCCCGGCCGACCAGCGGGTCGTCACCGACCGAGGCCTGGTCCGGATCGGCGATCTCGTCGCCCGGGCCACCGAGGGTGAGACGTTCGACGTCTACACCAACGACGTCACCAGCGAGGGCGACGCGGTGAACCGGGTGGTGGCGACCTCGCCGCTTCAGTACATGGTCAACGGCCGCAAGGAGATTCTCGAGCTGCGCTTCACCGACGGGTCCCGGCTGCGGTGCACCCCGAACCACCGGGTGTGGACCGGCAACCGTGGCTGGGTGCGCGCCGAGCACCTCGAGCCCACCGACGAGGTCACCCGCTCGTTCCACCACGCGCCCCGGGTCACCGCTGAGCGTGCACTGCCGCTGCGGGCCCGGCACCTCGCCACCGCCAGCCGGCTCGCGCTGCCGGAGAAGTGGGATGACGAGCTCGCCCACTACCTGGGGTGGCTCGTCGGCGACGGCTGCCTCACCGACGACAGCGCCGTGACGGTCTACGGCACCGGTGTCGAGCAGCAGTCGATCCTGCCGCGCCACCAGCAGGCGATGACCGCGTGGACCGGGTTCGCCGCGAAGCCGAGCGTGCAGACGAACGGCACGCAGCAGCTGCGCAGCGGGCGCTCCGACGTGCGCGAGTTCCTGGGCGCGCTCGGGGTGTCCGCGGCCCGTTCGGCCGAGAAGGTCGTGCCGGCAGCGGTGTTCGAGGCACCTGAGGACGCTCTGGTCGCGTTCCTCCAGGGCCTGTTCGACGCCGACGGCTGCGTCGTGAGCGATGTCTTCAAGGGCACGCACTATGCCGGCCTCGGCAGCCGCTCGGAGGAGCTGCTGCTCGGAGTCCAGGAGCTGCTGGCCTCCCTCGGTGTCGCGAGCCGCATCTACACGACCGGCACCAAGGCCGAGTCGTTCCACTACGTGCGCAAGGACGGCACCGAGGCGACCTACGGCTCCGACGGGCCGTCGTTCGACCTGCGCATCACCGGCCGGTCGCTGCGTGAGTTCGCGGGTCTCGTCGGCTTCAGCCACCCCGAGAAGGCCGCCCGCCTCGCCAGGCTGGTGTCCGAGCACCGCGCGTACGACGTGCGAGAGACGGTGCGGCTGCGCTCACGCGAGTCGGTCGGCTACGAGATGACGTACAACCTCACCGAGCCGCGCAACCACTCCTACATCGTCAGCGGCGTCGTCGTGGCGAACTGCTCGGAGTACATGTCGCTCGACAACTCCTCGTGCAACCTCGCCTCGCTGAACTTGCTGAAGTTCCTGCGCGACGACGACACGTTCGACGCGGTGCAGTTCCAGAAGGTGGTCGAGCTGGTCATCACCGCGATGGACATCTCGATCTGCTTCGCCGACTTCCCGACCGAGGCGATCGGCGTCACCACGCGCGACTACCGCCAGCTCGGCATCGGCTACGCCAACCTCGGCGCGCTGCTCATGGCCACCGGCCACGGGTACGACTCCGACGGCGGGCGGGCGCTCGCGGCATCGATCACCTCGCTGCTCACCGGTGCCGCGTACAAGCGCTCCGCCGAGCTCGCCGGCGTCGTCGGCCCGTACGCCGGGTACGCCCGCAACGCCGACGCGCACCGCCGGGTCATGCGCAAGCACGCCGCGGCCAACGACGCGGTGCGCACGCTCGGGGTGATGGACAAAGATATTCACCGAGTCGCGACAAAAGCTTGGGATTCTGTTATCAAGGTCGGTGAAAAGAATGGCTATCGAAATGCACAGGCCAGTGTTTTGGCGCCGACTGGCACTATAGGATTTATGATGGATTGCGACACAACGGGAATCGAGCCAGATTTCTCGTTGGTCAAGTTCAAGAAGCTCGTCGGCGGCGGGTCGATGCAGATCGTCAACCTCACCATCCCGCGGGCGCTGCGCAAGCTCGGCTACACCGAGGAGACGGTCGAGGCGATCGTCGAGTACATCGCCGACAAGGGCCACGTCGTCGACGCACCGGGCCTGAAGCCGGAGCACTACGAGGTGTTCGACACCGCGATGGGTGCCCGGGCGATCTCGGCGATGGGGCACGTGCGGATGATGGCCGCGACCCAGCCGTTCCTGTCCGGGGCGATCTCCAAGACGGTCAACCTGCCCGAGACGGCCACGGTCGAGGAGATCGAGGAGGTCTACGTCCAGGGCTGGAA
>JBOFLR010000583.1:0-2608 GCA_051657965.1 Dermatophilaceae bacterium | reverse complement strand
ACGGGCGGGGTCAGATGGTGAGCTGGGCGGCGGATGCCGCGCGGCTGGCTCCCGCTCCGACGAGCGCCGCCTCGTGAGCGCCCTCGACGTCGGTGTTCTCGCGCCACCAGCGCTGCCCGGCCTCGGGGAGGGTGTCGATCGGGTCGTAGTAGACGTACTCGCGGGAGAGCGCCTGCTCGTCGCCGGCCTCGATCGAGGTGCGATAGTTCTTGCGCCAGAACGACATCCCACGCTCGGTGTCGTAGCTCTCGACCTGGTGCACCCACCGCTTGCCGACGAACGGCACGTCGCAGACGATGCGCGGCGTGGCGAACCCCGGGAGGTAGCCCATCAGGTCGTGCTGCAGCTCCTGGGCGCGGCGCAGCGACACCCGCCAGTGCTCGGAGAACGGGATCATGTCGCACATGTAGAAGTAGTACGGCGTGACCGACGCCTCGTCCTGGAGGGCGAAGCAGAGGTCGAGCAGCGCTGCGGGAGAGTCGTTCACGCCACGCATGAGCACGCCCTGGTTGCGCACGTCGCGCACCCCGGCCTCGAGCATGGCGGCGGCGGCTCGGGCGACGAGCGGAGTCACCGACTGCCCGTGGTTGACGTGGGTGTGGATGGCGAGCGACGCGCCGCGCGAGCGGGCCTTGGCGGCCACCCGGCCGACGCCCTCGACGACCTCCGGCTGCAGCCAGTGCTGCGGCAGCCCCATCAGCGCCTTGGTGGCGAGCCGGATGTCGCGCACCGACTCGACGTCGAGCAGCTTGTCGAGGAAGCCCTCGAGGTTCTTCCACGGCAGGTTCGCGACATCCCCGCCGGAGACGACGACGTCGCGCACGCCCGGGGTCCGCTGGAGGTAGTCGAGCATCGCGGCGTACCGGTCGACCGGCTTGCCTGCCAGCTTGAGCTTGGCGATCTGCGGGGTGGAGTTACCGACGAGGTCCATGCGGGTGCAGTGGCCGCAGTACTGCGGGCAGGTCGGCAGCATCTCGGCGAGCACCTTGGTGGGGTACCGGTGGGTGAGCCCCTCGACCGCCCACATGTCGTGCTCGTGCAGGCTGTCGCGGGCCGAAAACGGGTGGCTCGGCCAGTCGGTGCGCCGGTCGGAGAACACCGGCAGCATGTAGCGGCGCACCGGGTCGGCGTAGAACGCCTCGGTGAACGCCGCCCCGGGAGCCGGCAGGGCGGCATCCGTGGCGGGCACCATCGTGTTCAGCATCTGCGGCGGCAGGAGCATCGACATCGTCGCCCGCTCGGCCTGGTCGCGCTCGAGGTCGGCGTAGAAGCGCTCCTCGAGGAGGTCGCCCATGACGGCACGCAGCTGGGCCACGTTCTTCACGCAGTGCGCCCGCTGCCACTGTGCGCTCTCCCAGTCGGATGCCGTGACGTCGCGCCATCCGCGAAGACGGGTCCAGTCGGGCTCGGTCAGCTCTCGCCGCCGGTACACGTAGGGCTGGGCGATGCTCGCGCTCATGTCTGGGAGGATACGGGACGGATGACGCCCATCCGCGGCACGTACCGCAAATGCTCCGGTCGCGTGCCGACCGAGAAGGAGGATCTTGTGCGCGCACTCGCCGCGTCGCCGATCGGCCTACACCGGGTCGTCGACCCGGCGGGCGCCGCGCTGCCCCAGGCGGCGCGGGTGCTCGACGCCGGGCCCGAGCTCTGGCCGGACGAGGTGCGAGTCGAGGTCGAGGTGCTGAACCTCGATGCCGCCTCGTTCC
This sequence comes from Dermatophilaceae bacterium, assembly GCA_051657965.1. GTDB lineage: Bacteria > Actinomycetota > Actinomycetes > Actinomycetales > Dermatophilaceae > JBOFLG01. The sequence continues at coordinate 899 of JBOFLR010000583.1, read as the reverse complement.
GCCAGCTGACCGACAAGCACCGCGGTGACGGCGACGCGCTGCGGGCCGAGGTGCTCGACATCGTCGCGACGCGGGGCAAGATGCAGAACCCGGTCACCGGCTCGGGCGGCATGCTCATCGGCACCGTCGCCGAGGTCGGCCCGCAGTCCCCGCTCGGGCTCGCCGCCGGCGACCGGGTCGCCACCCTCGTCTCGCTCTCGCTGACTCCCCTCGTCATCCGCGACGGGCTGGAGCGCTGGGACGGGCGCTCCGAGCGGATCCCGGCGAGTGGGCACGCCATCCTCTTCGGCCGGTCGATCGCGGCACGTCTCCCGGACGACCTCGACCCCGAACTGGCCCTCATGGTCATGGACGTCTGCGGCGCACCTGCGCTCGTCACCCGCGTCGTCGCCGAACGGGTCGCGCGCGGCGACACACCGACGGTGCTCGTGCTCGGTGCGGCGGGCAAGTCGGGCTCACTGACACTGGCCGCGGCAGGGGAGGCCGGTGCCGGCCGGCGGATCGCCGTCGTCCCGACACCGGAGGAGGCCGCGCAGCTCGCAGGCACCGGCCTGGCCGACACCGTCGTCGTCGCCGACGCGCGCTCGCCGGTCGGTCTGCCCGGCGCCGTGGCATCGGCCGGCGGCCCGGCCGACGTCACGGTCGTCTGCGTCGACGTCCCGGGCTGCGAGCAGCCTGCCATTCTCGCGACCGCCCAGGGCGGCACGGTCGTGTACTTCTCCATGGCCACGAGCTTCGCCGCGGCTGCTCTCGGCGCCGAGGGGGTGGCGGCCGACGTCACGATGCTGATCGGCAACGGCTACGTGCCCGGCCACGCCGACCTCGCCCTCGGTCTGCTCCGCCGCACCCCGGCGGTGCGCGCGCTCTTCGAGGCTCGGCGACGCGACGGTCACTGAGGC
>JBOFLR010000582.1:0-3687 GCA_051657965.1 Dermatophilaceae bacterium | reverse complement strand
GGAATCGGCCTTGGTGAGGGATCTGCCGGCGGTGACTAGGGTGTGCGCGTGACCACCGAACGCTCTCTCGTCCTCGTCAAGCCCGACGGTGTCGTGCGCGGCCTCACCGGTGAGGTGCTGCGGCGCATCGAGAGCAAGGGCTACCGGCTCACGGCCCTGGCCGTGCTGACCCCGACGGCCGAGCTGCTGCGTCAGCACTACGCGGAGCACGAGGGCAAGCCGTTCTTCGCGGGGCTGGTCGAGTTCATGTCGTCCGGCCCGGTGACCGCCGTGGTGATCGAGGGGCACCGGTGCATCGAGGGCTTCCGCGCGTTGGCCGGTGCCACCGATCCGACCGTGGCGTTGCCCGGCACCATCCGCGGCGACCTCGGTCGCGACTGGGGTCTGCCGGTCCAGCGGAACGTCGTGCACGGCTCCGACTCGCCGGAGTCGGCAGCGCGCGAGATCGCCCTCTGGTTCCCCGAGCTCGAACCGAATGACTCTGCAGCCTGACCCGTCGCGCAGTGCCGACCCGCACGCGCCGGCCCGGCCCGCCGTGGCGGCGGTGGTCGGCCTCGCCGGCCTGGCACAGCTGACCACCCGGCTGTTATCGGCCATCTCGTTGGACGAGGTCCTCGAGGTCATCGTCGATGTGGGCCGCCCGGTGGTCCGCGCCGACCTGGCGTGCATCGTGCTGCGCGAGCCCGGCGGTCGGACGATGCGGATGGTCGCCTCGCGACGCCTCCCGGCCTGGGTCGATCAGGAGTTCAGCACCTACCCCGCCGACCTGGCGCTACCCAGTCAGGAGGCGATCCGGGAGGACCGGCCGGTACTGCTCCGGACCCGAGCCGAGCAGATGCAGCGGTTCCCCTACCTCGAGCAGCTGCAGCTCGACGTCGACGCCCTCGCCGCACTGCCCCTACCGGAAGCCGGCGGCCCGTTCGGGGCACTCGTCCTGGGTTGGCGGGAGCAGCAGGCGCTCGCCGACGAGCACATCGAGCTCGCCGAGAGCATCGCCGGCTGCTGCGCTGCCGCGCTCCGGCAGATCGACCGACAGGCCGAGCTGGTCGGTGAGCGCGACAACGCGGTGCGAAGCTCGGCCCAGCTCGCCGAGCTCCAGGTGCTGAGCGGCGACCTGGCGCGGGCCACGCATGTCGCCGAGGTCGCCGACGTCATCGTCTCGAGCGCGGCGAAGAGCCTCGGCGCCACTGCCGCCACCCTCGCGCGCTACGACCACGACACCGACACGTTCACCCTGCTCGCCGTGTCAGGCCTGCCACCCGAAGGGTGGGAGCGGTGGAGCACGTTCCCGGCATCCGCCTCCCAGCTGGCCACCGACCAGCTGCGCACGCGAGCACCGGTGCTGGTGACCTCGCACGTCGACCGGGCCGCCCGGTACCCCGAGATGGCCGACAACCAGGTACCGCAGCAGGCCTGGGCCAACCTGCCCCTCCTGCTCGGCACCCGAGTCATCGGCATCGCCGCCTTCGGGTGGGACGATCCGCGCGACTTCACCACCGAGGAGGTCGAACACCTCTGGGCGCTCGCGGCGCACGCCGCGGTGGCCCTCGACCGGGCGTACCTCATCGAGGCCGCGAGCGCCACGGCCGAGACGTTGCAGCGCGCGCTGCTGCCCGAGGCGGCGTCGATCCCGGGGTGGCAGGTGGGAACCGTGTACAGCCCGTCGGTGCGAGGCACCCAGGTGGGCGGTGACTGGTATGACGTGTTCGCGCTGCCCGGCGGGCTGGTCGGGCTGGCGCTCGGCGACGTCGCCGGCAAGGGCATCCACGCGGCCGCGACGATGGGGTCGGTACGCAGCGCGCTGCGCGCCTTCGCCACGGCCGACGCGGACCCGGCCGTGGTCGTGCGTGAACTCGACGTGTTCGTCGAGCAGTTCTCCGCCCACACGCTGGTCACGTGCTGCTACGCCGTGCTCGACCCGACAACCGGTGCCTTGCGGTACTGCAACGCGGGCCACCTGCCACCCCTGGTGGCGGAGGGTGACGGAATCCGCTGGCTCGACCACGGCGTCGGGCCACCGCTCGGTGTCGACAGCACGCTTCCTCGCCGGGCGGTCGACGCCGAGCTGCCCATCGACGCCGAGCAGTCCGTCGACTCCGGTGGCCCGGTGCTGCTCCTGTACAGCGATGGTCTGGTCGAGTCCCGCACCACGCCGATCAACGTCGGCATGGCCGACCTGGCCCACGCCGCCCACGCACTGGTCGTGGCCCGCGACCTCGGGCCGGCGCTGGTCGAGATGGTCGACGGCCTCGAGCACTCCGCTGGCCGCGACGACGACCGGGCGGTGCTGGCGGTGCGCCCGGTGCCGGGTGGGCGTCATCCGGACTGATCCGCACGGATTAGTCTGGTCGGCATGGCTGATGTCGACGTCCTCGTGCTCGGTGCCGGTCCCGGCGGCTACGTGGCGGCGATCCGCGCCGCGCAGCTCGGCAAGAAGGTCGCCGTCGTCGAGAAGAAGTACTGGGGCGGGGTGTGCCTCAACGTCGGCTGCATCCCGAGCAAGGCGCTGATCAAGAACGCCGAGCTGGCGCACACCCTGCAGCACGAGAAGGCCGTCTTCGGCATCGAGGGCGAGGCGACGATGAAGTACGGCGCCACGTTCGAGCGCTCGCGGAAGGTCTCGGCGACCATCGTCAAGGGCGTCCATTACCTGATGAAGAAGAACAAAATCGAGGAGGTCGACGGCTGGGGCACGCTCACCTCCGCCACCTCGGTCGACGTCGCGCTGAACGACGGCTCGACCCGCTCCATCACCTTCGACCACCTGGTCGTCGCGGCCGGTGCGCTGACCCGGATGATCCCCGGGGTCGAGCTGTCGCAGAACGTGGTCACCTACGAGGAGCAGATCCTCGACGAGACCCTGCCCGAGTCGATCGTCATCGCCGGGTCCGGTGCCATCGGCGTCGAGTTCGCCTACGTGATGAAGAACTTCGGGGTCGACGTCACGATCGTCGAGTTCCTCGACCGGATGGTGCCCACCGAGGACGCCGACGTGTCCAAGGAGCTCGCCCGGCAGTACAAGAAGCTCGGGGTGAAGGTCATGCTCTCGACCAAGGTCGAGGGTGTCGAGGACACCGGTTCCGGTGTACGAGTCACGGTCTCCCCGGCGGCGGGTGGCGACTCGCAGGTGCTCGAGGCCGGCAAGTTCATGTCGGCCATCGGGTTCGTGCCCCGCACCGAGGGCTACGGGCTGGAGACGACCGGTGTGCAGCTCACCGACCGCGGCGCCGTCGCCATCGACGAGTACTGCCGCACGAACGTGCCGAACGTGTACGCCATCGGCGACTGCACCGGCAAGCTCATGCTCGCGCACACGGCATCCGCGCAGGCCATCGTCGCGGCCGAGACCATCGGCGGCGTCGACACGATGCCGGTCGAGTACGACTTCGTCCCCCGGGCCACCTACTGCCACCCGCAGATCGGCTCGTTCGGGTACTCCGAGGCACAGGCGAAGCAGAAGGGCCACGACGTCAAGGTCGGCACGTTCCCGTTCTCGGCCAACGGCAAGGCGCAGGGGCTGGCCGACGGTGTGGGGTTCGTCAAGATCGTCGCGGATGCCGCGCACGGCGAGATCCTCGGCGCGCACATGATCGGCCCCGACGTCACCGAGTTGCTGCCGGTGCTCACCCTCGCCCAGAAGTGGGACCTCACCGCACACGAGGTGGCTCGCAACGTCTTCGCGCACCC
>JBOFLR010000581.1:0-3263 GCA_051657965.1 Dermatophilaceae bacterium | reverse complement strand
CGATGGTCGGCATAGGTGCGAAACCGGATGCCGCGCAACGGTTTCGGACGGATGTGCAGACCGTCCTCGGTCTCGGTGACGTCGGCGCCGAGGGCGGTGAGCTCCGCGGTCAGCGCGGCGAGCCGGTCGGTCTCGTGGCCTCGGATGTGTGCCACCCCGCGGATGACGCTGGGGGAGTCGGCGAGTGCGCACAGGGCGGCGACCACCGGGGTGAGCTCGCTCGAGTCGTGCAGGTCGACGTCGACGCCGGCCGGCCGGTCGGTGCCGGAGACGGTGAGCCCGTCCCGGTCGAGCACGATGTCGGCACCCATCATGTCGAGCACCTCGCGCACGAAGTCGCCTCCCTGAGTGGTGTACTGCGGCCAGCCGGGCACGTGGACCCGCCCGCCGGCGACGAGCGCCGCCGCGACGAACGGGGCGGCGCCGGAGAGGTCGGGCTCGATCTGGACGTCGAGGGCGTTGACCGCGCTCGGCTCGACCCGCCAGACGTGCGGGTCGGAGTCGTCGACGACGACACCGGCGTCGCGGAGGGTCTCCACGGTCATCTCGATGTGGGGCAGGCTCGGTACGGCCTTGCCGTCGTGGTGCACGGTGATGCCGTCGTCGAACCTGGCACCGGACAGCAGCAGCCCCGACACGAACTGGGATGACGCGGACGCGTCGAGCGTGACCGCGCCGCCCGCGACCGCACCCTGCCCTCGCACCGCGAACGGCAGTACGCCGCGGCCGCCGTCGTCGAGGTCGACGCCGAGCGCGCGAAGCGCCCCGAGCAGCGGCGCCATGGGCCGCACTCGGGCGTGCGGGTCGCCGTCGAAGCGCACCTCACCGGTGGCCAGGGCCGCGACCGGTGGCACGAAGCGCATGACGTTGCCGGCCAGGCCGCAGTCGACCTCGGTACCACCGACCAGGGCCGCGGGGGTGACCAGCCAGTCCTCGCCGTCGACGTCGTCGATCATCACGCCGAGGGCGCGCAAGGCTCCGGCCATGAGGTGGGTGTCGCGCGAGCGAAGCGGCATCCGCAGCCGTGAGGCGTCGCCGGCGAGTGCGGCGAGCACGAGGTACCGGTTGGTCAGCGACTTGCTGCCCGGGAGCGTGACCGTGGCATCGATCGGCCTGCGGGCGACCGGGGCAGCCCAGTCCGCCGCCGGTGGTGCGGCGGCGACGTCCGCCGACGGGGGAGAGGCGGCGACGTTCGCCGATGGGGGAGAGGCGGCGACGTCCGCCGATGGCGGAGCGTCAGCGGGGTCAGCCGAGGGCATGCTGGGCCCGGGCCGCGGTGAGCCGGGCCTCGCGGCGGGCGGTGCGTGCTGCGTGCCTCGCCTCGCGGCGGGTGGTTCGCGCGGCGCGAGCGGTTCCGCGCCTGGCACGGTCCAGGCTCTCGCCGGCGAGGTGCGCGCGGTAGGCCAGGCCGGGCCGGCCTGCGGTGTCGACCGCGGCGAGCAGCAGCCCACCCATCAGGCCGACGTCCTGGAGGAACTCGTCCTGCTGGCGGCGCCGCTCCTCCTCGTCGTCGACGGTCCAGAACGCGTGCTCGGTGAGGGCGGCCGGCACGAGGGTGAGGGCGAGCGCGGCGGCGGCCACGCGGGGGAGCCGGCCGAGGGCGAGCAGGGTGCCCGCGGTGACCGCGACCGCCCCGTTCGCGCGCATCAGCAGCTCGGCGTCCCTGGGGATGCCGGCGCGCTCGGGCACCCGGGAGAGGAGAGGTTCGGCGGCTCGCGCTCGCCGGCCGGGGTGGCGTAGCTGGTCGATGCCGTCGACGACGAATCGGGCGGCGAGCATGGGTCGGGCGATCCGGCGGACGATGGTCATCCTGCTCCTGTTTCGGCGGGGTCGGCGCTGGTGCCGATCTGTCCGTCTTACCGTAGTTGCTCGGTCCGACGCTCAGTAGCCTGAGCGCATGTGTGGTCGGTACGCGGCAACGGCCGATGTCGACGAGCTCATCGAGGAGTTCGAGGTCATCGACGACCGATCGGCCGAGCCCGGGCGCAGTGTGCTGGCCAATCCACAGGAGCCGCCGCCGGGCCGCCCGGACCACAACGTGGCGCCCACCAAGCAGGCGCCGGTGGTGCTCGCCCGCGCGCCGCGCGACGACCGCGACGCCGAGGCGCGCCGGCAGTTGCGGCTGCTCACCTGGGGGCTGGTGCCGAGCTGGTCCAAGGATCCCAGGGGCGCGGCCCGGATGATCAACGCACGTGTCGAGTCGGTCACCGACAAGCCGGCGTTCGCGCGCGGGCTCGCCTCCCGGCGCTGCCTCGTGCCGGCCCGCGGCTGGTACGAGTGGCAGCTGTCCCCTACCGCGCTCGACGTCAAGGGGAAGCCCCGTCGCCAGCCGTTCTTCACCACTCGTGCCGACGGCCGCACCGTGGCGATGGCTGGTCTCTACGAGTTCTGGCGCGACCCCGCCGTCGCCGATGCCGACGACCCGACGGCCTGGCTCACGACCTTCACCGTGCTCACCGGCCCGGCGGAGCCCGGTCTGGACCGCATCCACGACCGCCAGCCGCTCGTGCTCGACCCGGCGAGCTGGGACCGGTGGCTCGACCCCGCGACCGGCGCGGCCGGCATCCTCGACCTCCTCGCGCCGCACGCGCCTGGCCGCTTCACCACGTACCCGGTCTCCCGGGCCGTCGGCAGCACCCGCGCGAACGGGCCGCAGCTGCTCGAGCCGGTGTCGCCGGATCAGCTGGTCGGCGTGGTAGACCCGACGACCGGCGAGATCCTCGGTGACGACGCCGGATGACGAGCGCGTCCTCGCGACGGTGCTGGACGACGCGGGGGTCTTCTCGATGGCACCGGACGACGCGGGCATCGTCTCGATAGCGCCGGACGACGCGGGCATCGTCTCGATAGCGCCGGATGACGCGGGCATCGTCTCGATGGCGCCGGACGGCGCGGGTGTCCTCGCGACGGTGCCGGGTGACACGGTGCTCGGATGACGCGCGCGCCCGGGGTGCGCGAGCGGCTGGTCGACACGCCGCACGGCCCGGCCCGGGTCACCTCCACCTCGCCGGATGACGCGCTCGGCCGGCTCGTGCTCGGCCACGGCGCGGGCGGGCTGCGCTGGACCCCCGACGTGCTCGCGGTGCGCGATGCCGTGGTCGGGGCCGGGTGGGCCGTCGACCTGGTGGACCAGCCGTGGCGGGTGGCCGGGAAGCGCGTGGGCCCGCGGCCGGCCGCGCTCGACGAGGCCTGGCTGGCGGTGCTCGCCACGGTGCCGCGACACGACATCCGGTCGCCCGAGATCCAGCTGCCCGGCATCCGGC
>JBOFLR010000580.1:0-5944 GCA_051657965.1 Dermatophilaceae bacterium | reverse complement strand
GCTCGCCGAGCCGCGACAGCGCCCGCTCCACCCTGGCCATCGTCTTGCGCGATTCGCGCACCTCGGCCGCGCTCGGGCCGGGGGCGGCCGCGTCGAGCGCGGGCGTCGCGTCCACCGAGCTGCTCTCGGATGACGACCCGCCGGCATCCGCAGGTCGCCCGGGGGACCCGCCGGCATCCGCAGGTCGCCCGGGGGACCCGCCGGCATCCGCAGGTCGCCCGGGGCGCCCGCCGGTGCTCGCGATACCGGCGTCCGCGCGCCCGGGCTGGGACCGGTCCCGTCGGGTGGTCCCGGACCGCGAACCGCCGCGCGGCGCGTCATCCGCCCGGAGACGCAGGTACTCCTCGACCCCGCCGGGGAGGTCGCGCAGCCGGCCGTCGCCGAGCAGGGCCACCTGCCGGTCGCAGACCCGCTCGAGCAGGTAACGGTCGTGCGAGACCACGACGAGCGTGCCGGGCCAGCCGTCGAGCAGGTCCTCGAGCGAGGTGAGGGTGTCGATGTCGAGGTCGTTGGTGGGCTCGTCGAGGAACAGCACGTTGGGCTCGTCCATGAGCAGCCGGGTGAGCTGCAGGCGGCGCCGCTCGCCGCCGGACAGGTCGCCGACGCGGGTCTGCTGCCGCGGCCCGGTGAAGCCGAGCCGCTGGGCGAGCTGGCTGGCGCTCAGCTCGCGCGCGCCGAGGCGCACGCTGCTGCGCACCGACTCGACCGCCTCGATGACCCGCAGCCCGGCGAGCGCGTCGAGCTCGCGCACCTCCTGGGTGAGGAAGGCCAGGCGCACGGTGACGCCTTCGCGCCGGCGACCGGCGGCGAGCGGGTGCTCGCCGGCCAGCGCGCGCAGCAGGGTCGACTTGCCCGAGCCGTTGACCCCGACCAGCCCGACCCGCTCCCCCGGTGCGAGCCGCCAGGTGAGCCGGTCGACCAGCACCCGGCCGGCTACCGTCACGGTGGCGTCCTCGAGGTCGAGCACGTCCTTGCCGAGCCGGGTGGTGGCGAAGCGCACCAGCTCGACGTCGTCGCGCGCGGGCGGCTCGTCGGCGATCAGCGCATTTGCGGCGTCGATGCGGAAGCGCGGCTTGCTGGTGCGCGCGGGCGGGCCGCGGCGCAGCCAGGCGAGCTCCTTGCGCAGCAGGTTGTCGCGCCGGTCCGCGGCGACCCCGGCCAGCCGCTCGCGTTCGGCACGAGCCAGGACGTAGGCCGCGTAGCCCCCGTCGTAGCCGTGCACGCTGCCGCTGTCGACCTCCCAGGTGCGAGTCGCCACCGCGTCGAGGAACCAGCGGTCGTGGGTGATGACGACGAGCGCGTGACCGGGCCGGGCGCGCCGGGTCACGAGGTGGTCGGCGAGCCAGGCGACCCCCTCGACGTCGAGGTGATTGGTGGGCTCGTCGAGCAGCAGCAGGTCGGGGTCGGCGACGAGCAGCCCGGCGAGCGCCACGCGGCGCCGCTCGCCCCCGGAGAGCGGCCCGACCGGTGCGTCCAGCCCGCCCACACCCGGTGCGTCGAGCCCGCCGAGCAGCCCGGTGAGCACGTCGCGCACCCGCGCGTCGGAGGCCCACTCGTGCGCGGCGCGATCGCCGAGCACCGCGGCACGGACGCTGGCCGACTTCTCGAGGGTGTCGTCCTGGCTGAGCACCTCGGTGGTGAGACCGCCGGTGCGGGCCACGCGGCCGTCATCCGGCACGAGCGAGCCGGCGAGCACCCGTAGCAGGGTGGTCTTGCCGCCGCCGTTGCGGCCGACCACACCGATGCGGTCGCCGCCACCGACGCCGAGGGAGACGTCGTCGAGCACGATGGTGGTGCCGAGCGCCAGCCGGGCACGCTCCACCGAGACCAGGTTCGCCACTACTCGGCCCGGTGCGGGATGACGTGGGCGCCGTGCACCGGCCCACTCGCGCGGCGCACGTCACGCACCACGCCGGATGCCGTGAGCGCGACGGCCAGGTCGATGCCGGCCTCGGAGTGCTCGACGAGGAACGCGACGGTGGGGCCGGAACCGGAGACGATGCCCGCCAGCGCCCCGTACTCCATCCCGGACGACAGCACCTCACCGAGCTCGGGCCGCAGCGAGACCGCGGCCTCCTGGAGGTCGTTGCTCAGCTGCGGGGCGAGCTCGTGCGGGTCGCCCGTGCGCAACGCGGCCATCAGCGCCGGGGTGGCGATCGGCTCGGGCACCGCTGCGTCGCCACGCAGCCGGTCGCACTCGGCGTACACCTCCGGGGTCGACATCCCGCCCTCGCCCAGGGCGAACACCCAGTGGTAGGAGCCGCGGGCGAGCACCGGTGCCAGCAGTTCACCGCGCCCGCTGCCCACCGCGGTGCCCCCGGCGACCAGGAAAGGGACGTCGCTGCCCAGCTCGGCGGCCACCTCCTCGAGCTCGTCGCGCTCGAGACCGAGCTGCCACAGGTGGTCGAGGCCGACCAGCGTGGCGGCGGCATCGGCCGAGCCGCCCGCCATCCCGCCCGCGACCGGGATGCCCTTGGTGATGGTCAGGTGCACCGGCTCGCCGTCGAACCGCTCGGCGAGCACCGTGGCCGCCCGCAGCGCCAGGTTGCGCTCGTCGGTGGGGACGCCCTCGGCCATCGGCCCGGTGACGGTGCACCCCCACGTGCCGGCGGCGGCGACGGTGACCTCGTCGAAGAGGCCGACGGCCTGGTACACGGTGGCGAGCGAGTGGTAGCCGTCGGAGCGCAGCGCCCCGACTGCCAGCTCGAGGTTGACCTTCGCCGGGACGCGCACGGTGACCGGGCCCGGCTCGGTCGGCGCGGTCGTCATGCGCTCACCCTATCCAGCACGGGCCGAGGCGATTCGGGCGAAGGCGGTGATGTCCAGCTGCTCGCCGCGGGTGCGGGGGTCGACGCCGGCGGCCCGCAGCGCCGCCTCGGCTGCGGCGGCCGAGCCGGCCCACGCGGCCAGTGCTGCGCGCAGGGTCTTGCGCCGCTGGGCGAAGGCGGCGTCCACGCACGCGAACACCTGCCGGCGGTCGACGGTCGACGGCGGTGGGTCACGACGCGAGAGCGCCACCAGGCCGGAGTCGACGTTCGGCACCGGCCAGAACACGCTGCGTCCGACCTGCCCGGCGAGGCGGACGTCGGCGTACCAGGCGGCCTTGACGCTCGGCACACCGTAGGTGCGGCTGCCGGGCGCGGCCGCGAGCCGTTCGGCCACCTCGAGCTGCACCATGACCAGCAGCCGGTCGATGCTCGGGAACCGCTCGAGGAACCGCAGCACCACCGGCACCGACACGTTGTACGGCAGGTTCGCCACCAGCGCCGTGGGCGTCGGGCCGGGCAGGCCCGTCACCGCCAGGGCGTCGGCGTGCATCACGTCGAGCCGGTCGGACAGCTCGCCGGCACGCTCGGCGACGGTGCGCGGCAGCTCACCGGCGAGTACCGGGTCGACCTCCACGGCGACCACCCGCGCCACCGCGGGCAGCAGCGCAAGGGTCAGCGAGCCCAGGCCCGGGCCGACCTCGACCACCACGTCATCCGGCCCGAGCCCGGCCAGCCGCACGATGCGCCGCACCGTGTTGCCGTCGACGACGAAGTTCTGCCCCCACTGCTTGGTCGGCCGGATGCCGAGCCGCTCGGCGAGGTCGCGGATGTCGGCAGCGCCGAGCAGCACGGCATCCGGGTCGGGCACGCCGACCACCCTAGTGACGCGGCGGGCGCCATCCGGGAGTGCATCGCGGTCGGGTGCCCGGCCGGCGGAGAGGGCGGCCGGGCGGGCACCCGACGCGGGGCGGATGAGGACTGGTCAGGCCGCGTGGGCGCAGCCCCACGGCGAGAGGCCGGCCTTCTCGTAGTAGCGGTTCGCCACGGTGATCTGCTCGGCGCGGGTGGCGAGGTCGGCGCGCGGCGCGAAGTCGTCTCCGCCGTTGGCCAGCCAGGACGGCGTGGCGAACTGCAGCCCGCCGTAGTAGCCGTTACCGGTGTTGATCGACCAGTTGCCGCTGGACTCGCACTCGGCGATGCGGTCCCACATGTCGGCGCGAGCGAGGTTGAGCGGACCACCGCCGCCACCGCCTCCGGTGCCGCTCCCACCGCTGCCGCCACTGCCTCCGCCGCTGGACGACGGCGCGGGCTTGCTGCCGATCTTGACCACCGCGGTGACCGGCGCCTTGACCGTGGTGCGGGCCACGATGGTCGTCTTCGTGACTGCTCCATCGGTGCGGACGATCTCGCGGACGACGCTCGAGGAGCCCGGCGTGCCGGCGGTGACCACGTCGGTCTCGCCGACGTACATCGAGGAGTCCTTCTGCTTCGTCGTCGAGTAGGGAATCGCCTCGGTGGTGGTCTGCCGGGTGACGGAGACCCGCTTCACCACGACCTTCAGGCCCTGGCGGACCGGCGTGGTCACGGCCGGCGCGACGACGTCGCGGCTGCCGAGGGTGAGGCCCACCTCGGCGAGCAGGTCGCTGACCCGAGCGCCCGTCGAGCTCACCGTGCGGGTCTTCTTGTCGGCGACCAGGGTGACCTGCTTGGGAGTGATGATGCTCAGCCGCAGGCCGTCGCGTCCGAGGGTCTGCGAGCGCGACGCACTGAGCACGGCACCGTCGGCGCGCACGCCGATGTCGGCGAGCGCGGCGTCCACCGTGGTGGCGGTCGTCCAGTACTCGGTGGTGGTGCCGTCGACGGTGACGGTGAGCTTGCGACCGTAGCGGACGGTGATCGTGTCACCGTCGCTGACCTCGGACGTGGCCGAGGGGATGACGACGTCGTGTTCACCGAGGGTGATGCCACGCTTTTCGAGCACATCGGCGACGGTCGACCCGAGGACGTGGACGGTCGACGTGGTCCCGTCGACGGAGAGAGCGACCGCCTTGTCGTAGGTAGCCACACCGAGGGATCCGGCGGCGACGACGAGGGCGGCGGCACCATGCGCAGCGAAGCGCAGGGGGCGGGACAGGGGCACGGGTACTCCAGCGACGTAGTTTCCGGGCACCGGTGTCGGGCGCCGGCCGCAGGGGGGCCACGCCCGGTCAGGGCGTCCGTGCGACCGGTTCAGGGTCTCGCTCCACGGGGTGGGGCGAGGTGGTCGACACACGGCGTCCGAGGCGGTCCGGCCCCGGCCATCGCCGTCAACCGTGCACGAGAGCGTCCCGGAGGTCAAATTTCGGTAACGGCGTTGCGGGCCGGGCAGCGGCATCCGGAGGCGGCGGTCCGCTGCATCCGTCTCATCCGTTCTCATCCGTCACAACGATCACACCGCCCTGAGCGCGTTCTCAGATCTGCGCGAATGTGGGTGAAACCCGTCGTCCAGTCGACGGTTGTCACCCACGTTCGCATGGGTCCGGTTCAGGGAAGGGGATGCAGGCTGGTCACCAGGGGCCGTAGAGCCGCTCGGCGTTCTCGGAGAGCGCGTGGCAGAGCGTGGGTACGGCCACCCCGAGCACCGCGGCCATCGCTCGCACCGTGAGCGGGACCAGCGCCGGGGAGTTGGTCGCGCCGCGCCACGGGTGCGGCGTGAGATAGGGCGCATCGGTCTCGACGAGCAGCAGCTCCAGCGGTGTCACGGCGAGCGCGTCGCGCAGCGCCTTGGCGCTCTTGAAGGTGACCGTGCCGCTGAACGAGAGGTGGTAGCCGCGGCGGACGCACTCGTGCGCCATGGTGATGTCACCCGAGAAGCAGTGCAGCACAGTGCTTTCAGGCGCGCCCTCCTCGGCGAGCACCCGCAGCACGTCGGCGTGACTGTCGCGGTCGTGGATCTGCAGGGCCTTGCCGACCCTCTTCGCCAGCTCGATATGTGCACGGAACGACTGCTCCTGCGCCGGACGGCCCTCCGGCCCGGTGCGGTAGAAGTCCAGGCCGGTCTCCCCGACGACGCGCACCCGTGGGTGAGCAGCGAGCTCGGCGACGCGCGTCAGGGCGTCGTCGAGGCCGCCCGTCGCAGCCAGCTCCGGCGCCTCGTTCGGATGCAGCGCGACCCCGGCCACCACCGACGGGTACCG
>JBOFLR010000579.1:0-3706 GCA_051657965.1 Dermatophilaceae bacterium | reverse complement strand
GTCTCGGTGAAGATCGGTCGTCGGCGGCTCGTGCCGGTCAGGGCATGCCACGAGCTGGTCGACCGGATGCTCGAGGAGTCGGCATGAGGAGACGCGCCAACGGAGAAGGCTCGGTCTACCAGGCCAAGGACGGCAGGTGGGTCGGCGCCACCTACGCCGACACCAACACCGGCGGGCGCAAGCGGGTGGTCGTCTACGGCCGCACCCGGGCCGAGGCGCGCCAGAAGCTCGCGGACCTGCAGCACGAGCTCGACGCGGGCGTACGGGTGTCGGTCGAGAACTGGACGGTGCACGGCTACCTCGCGCACTGGCTCGACACTGTGGTGAAGCCGAACAGGGCGCCGAAGACCTACCAGGGCTACGAGCTCGCCGTCCGGCTCCACATCGGCCCACGCATTGGGTCGACGAAGCTCCGGGCGCTCACTGTGCGAGAAGTGCGGCTCATGTGCCAGCACCTCGAAGTGGCCGGCCTCCAGCGCCGCGGCGTCCAGTTCGTGCACGCGGTGCTCCGCGCCGGCCTCCAGAACGCGGTCCGCGACGAGCTGCTCGCGCGCAACGTGGCGAAGCTCGTGCAGATCGCCGCCCCGGAGTACGAGGTCGGCCACGGCCTCACGCCGGACGAGGCGAAGCTGCTCCTCGACGCGGCCAAGCCCGAGCGGCTGTCCGCGCTGTACGTCCTGGCGGTCTACCTCGGGCTGCGCCGCGGCGAGCTGCTCGGGCTCCAGTGGGAGCACGTCGACCTGGAGGCCGAGACGCTCCAGGTTGCTCAGACTCTGCAACGGGTCGGCGGTGGGCTGCTGTTGAAGGCGCCCAAGACCAGGAAGTCTCGCCGGACGGTGCCGCTCCCGCCGCCGGTCGTGGAGGCGCTGCGGGCCCACAAGGTCGCCCAGGGCCGAGAGCGACTGGCGGCCGGTGCCGACTGGCAGGACACGGGCATGGTGTTCGCGTCGCTGGTCGGTACGCCGATGGAACCCGACAACCTACGGCGCAGCTGGTACCGGGTGCGGGCGGTGCTGCCCGAGCCGCGGCCTCGGTTCCACGACCTACCCCACACCTGCGTCACACTCCTGCTGACCGAGGGCGTCGCGCCGCACATCGTGCAGGAGATCGTCGGGCACAGCGCCATCGACGTGACGATGACGATCTACGCGCACACCTCGCTCGACGAGAAGCGCAAGGCCCTGCGGATGCTCGGGGACCGGCTCGGATGAGGCGTCGGCATGCTCGCTCAGTCGCCGATGAGCACGAGCTCCGAACCGTCGAGCTCTCGGCACAGGACGAGCATCACCCTGAACCGCGTGAGGCCGCGCCACGCTTGTCCTCCCTGGCCGTGTCGCTGTCTCGCGCTGTCGGGTACTCGGGCGAGGAGCTGGTCGACCTCGTCAACGATCGCGCCGACCTCTATGGTTCGCAGGGTCGTCGTTGCCTGGGGATTGATGGCCGCGAGGGTGGGCGCAAGGCCAGAGTCGATCAACTCGTCGAAATCACCCGAGGCGTCGAACAGAAGCCCGAACGGGTCCGTCATCCCCCTCACCGGAGCGCCGTGCTTGTCTTGGAGGAGCACGAGGAAACCCACGATCACAGCGTGCCACGAGTTCGCGTTGCTATCAGGGCTGCTATCAACCGGCCCGAAACCGGCCTCAGTCATGCGAAACCGCAGGCCGCACGAGGCGCTGACCTGCGGTTCTGTGGGTGGCCAGGGGCGGGGTCGAACCGCCGACCTTCCGATTTTCAGTCGGACGCTCGTACCAACTGAGCTACCTGGCCGAACCTGCTCCGCCGGGCCGGAGAAGGCACCGGCTCCGACAGGACAGAGCGACCCCGACGGGACTCGAACCCGCGACCTCCGCCGTGACAGGGCGGCGCGCTAACCAACTGCGCTACGGGGCCTTGTGAGACAAGACCTGCGTATCCCCAACGGGATTCGAACCCGTGCTACCGCCGTGAAAGGGCGGGGTCCTGGGCCGCTAGACGATGGGGACCCGATCTCGACCGGGCCCTCACGTCGCGCAACCCGCAACATCCGGTTCCGTCGAGGACGTGCGAAAGCATAGGGGACGGCGCGCGGCATCCCCAAACGCGGGCCGCGCTCGCCCCGAACGCGAGCCACCGTCGCAGGTTCCACCGCGGAGCGACGACTCGCCCGTCCGCCATCCGCCGTCCTGATGAAGCACCCGCGGTCTGGGATGAAGAGCGCGATCGGCGCGCGCCGGCGGACCTCTCCGGCGCCGGATGACGAGCCTGGACGATGCGTCGTCACGTCGCCCCGCCTGCCGACGCGCCGTCGGGGTCCGGTGCGTGATGCGCTGACAACCGCCCGGCCACGTACTACCGAAATGTAGTATTCGTGCCGTACGCTGGTCGAATGAGTTCCGTGCCGATCCGGCAGCTGAACCAGGACACCGCTGGTGTGCTGGCTCGGGTGAAGCGAGGAGAGGCGATCGACATCACCGAGCGCGGTGTCGTGATCGCCCGACTCGTGCCGAGCCAGCCGCACCCGCTGGCCGAGCTGATCGCGGCGGGCCGGGTAAAGCCACCGACCGTCACCGGTCGGCTACCTCTCCTCACCGGTCCGGTGCACGACGACGACCACGAGGCGGGCCGGCTCGTCCGCGCCATGCGCGACGACGAGCGGTACTAGTGCTCTACCTCGACACCTCCGCGCTCGTGAAGATGGTGCGCCGTGAGCCAGAGAGCGAGGCCCTGGCGGACTGGCTCACCGGTCGAGAGCAGGAGATGGTGTCCTCGGTGCTGGTCGAGGTGGAGCTGCCGCGCGCCGTTCGACGTACCGGGCCGGAACGCCTGGCCGCCGTACCGCCGCTGCTGGGCCGACTCGCGCTGGCCGAGATCGACGACGTGGTCAGAGCCGCTGCGGCCTCCTACGACGTGGCGGGCTTGCGTTCACTCGACGCCATCCACCTGGCGACCGCGGAGGCGGTCTTCGGGCCGATCCTCACCGCTGTCGTCTCCTACGATCTCAGGCTGCTCGAGATCGTCGAGGACCGCGGCCTGCCGGTCGCCCATCCAGGGCGTGGTCGATAGCGGCACTTACGGCTGCGCGACCACGATGCTCCGCCGGGTCGCCGGGTCGCCGGGTCGCCGGGTCGCCGGGTCGCCGGGTCGGCATCCGTTCAGCGACCGGACGCGGTGGCGCCCGTCAGCAGATGTTGACGCTGCCATGGTTGTCAGCCTATGCTGACAACCATGGCATCAACCCCCGCCGACCTCGTTGGCGACCTCGACAGCACCGACCCCGCCGTCGGCCTACGCGCCGTCGCCGCGCTCGGCCGGCTCCTCGACCGTCTTGAGTCGCTGCACGTGCGCAGTGCCCGCGACCAGGGTTGGTCCTGGCAGGAGATCGCCGACGCCATGGGCGTCACCAAGCAGACCGTCCACCGCAAGCACACCCGGAGGTAGTCATGTTCGAACGCTTCACTCGCGACGCCCGCGCCGTGGTCGTCGACGCTCAAGAGGTCTGTCGTGCTCTCGACGCCCACGAGGTGCGGCCGGTCCATCTCCTCCTCGCACTCGCCGAGTCGGGCGGTGCGACGCGCGGCACGCTCGAGGCGCACGGACTGACCTCGGATGACGTGTCCGCCGCCCTGGGTGCCCCGTCCCCGTCCCCGCCTCCGCCGCCGCCCCTCCACGGCGACGACGCAGCGACGCTGCGCACGCTGGGAATCGACCTGGACGCCATCCGCGACGC
>JBOFLR010000578.1:0-5060 GCA_051657965.1 Dermatophilaceae bacterium | reverse complement strand
ACCCGACCGTCGGGACGTAGGCACGGGCTGCCGTCACAACCGATCCGGAGGGTGCCGTCGTCCTCGAAGTCGTGGTCGGCGAAGGCGAGCCGGGCCGCCGCCTGGGCACGCGGTGCCGCGAGATCGGCCCGCTCTGCGGTGACGTAGGCACGGCCGGCCTCACGCGCGGCCTGGCTGACCGCGTACGACCCCGCCTGGACCCGGGCGAGCATCAGCACCAGGTACACCAGCGGCACCATCAGCACGACCGCGAGGAAGACGAACTCGACCACGGCACTGCCGGACTCGTCGCGAGCGAGCCGCCGGACCGGCATCCGAGGTCTCACTGCGACTCCAGGAACGCGCGACCGCTGACGTCGAGGGCGCCATCCGGACCGAGCAGACCGATGACGGGCACCGGTGCCTGGACTCGAACCTCCATCACTCGTACGCCGTCGACGACAGCCTCGGCCGCCGTGATGTCGTCGGCGTACCGAGCGGAGAGCGAGGCGGTGATGAGGTCGCGGGCCCGCGACTCACCGTCCGCCGGGCCTGCGCCGGCACGAGCCCCGTACCGTGCACCCTCGGACGCGCAGGAGATGAGCGTGTTGCGGGTGTGCAGCGTCAGACCCAGCTGGACGACGGCGAGCGCCATCACGAGGACGACCACGGACACCATCGCGAAGTCGGCGACCGCCGCACCGCGCTCGTCGCGAGATCTGACACCGCGCTCGTCGCGAGGTCTCGCACCGCGCTCGTCGCGAGGTCTCGCACCGCGCTCGTCGCGAGGTATCACGGCTCCGACACCGGTCAGGTGACCGAGGAGAGGGCACGCTGGAACAGCGCGACCAGCTGAGGACGGGCCACCGCGAGCAGCGCGGCCACGAGCATCGCCGTCATCAACGTGATCAGCACCCACCCGGGCACGTCGCCCCGCTCGGCTCGGCCGCGCGGTCGGCGCCTTCGCGCGAGGAGTACGGCAGTCATGGTCGTCCTTTCGGTGGCTGGTTCTACAGGGTGAAGCGGAAGTAGGTGATGCCGGGGAAGACGGCGAACACGACGGTGACCGGGAGGACGAGGAACACGACCGGGACCATCATCGCGATCTCCTTCCGGCCGCCGGCCTCCATCAGCAGGCGGCGCGAGTCCTCGCGGACGTCCTGGGCCTGCGCCCGGAGCACGTCGGCGAGCGGTGTCCCTCGCTGGACGGCGATGACGACACCGTCCACGAAGCGGCGCAGGCTGGGCAGCGCGGTGCGGTCGGCCAGGCCCTGGAGCGCGGTCGGCAGGTTGGCACCGGCGCGGGCGTCGGCGAGACACCGTCCGAGCTCCGCGGCGAGCTCGCCGCGCGAGAGCCGGCAGACCCGCTCCAGCGCACCGACCGCGCCCTCGCCCGCGCTGACGGCCAGCGCGAGCAGCTCGGCGATCGTCGGGAACTCGGCGAGCATGCGGGCTTCTCGACGAGTGGCCTTGCGGGTGAGCAGCCAGTCGGCTCCGGTGACCCCGAGCCCCAGGGCGATCCCCGTGAGCAGGACCGCGACGACGACCGAGCCGCCACGGATCACCACCGAGGACGCACCGAGAGCGCCGCCGACCACGGTGCCGGCGAGCCCCCAGAGCACCTGTTCGGCGCGGAACCGGTCGACGTCGGCCGCCCGGCCCGCACGCAGCTGCCGGCTGCGGACCGACTCGGCGCCTCCCAGGACCCGCTCGACGACCGCGCCGAGGTCGCGGACCACGGGGAGCGCGAACACCCGCACGAACCCCCCTGACGCACCCTCGTCGAGCAGCCGCGACGGCCGTGGGGTGTCGCGTAGATACGGCAACACCCGGGCGGCGAGACCGGCACGACGGTGGCGCGGCAGCCCGCCCCAGACGAGGGCGAGTCCGAGCCCGAACAGCGCACCGAGCACCGCTCCATTGCGTGCCAGGCCGCTCATCGCAGGACTCGCTGGTCCTCGGGCAGCCGCCCGATACGCATCATCGCCCAGTAGGCGACGGCGGTGAGCGCTCCGCCCCCGGCGAGGACCGCCGCGCCCAGGGTGGACGAGTAGGCCTCCACCGAACGGGAGTTCAGCGACAGGATGCCGATCATCAGCCATGGCGCGGCGGCGGCGAGACGTGCGGCGTACACGGTCCACGACTGGCGCGCCTCGAGCTCGGACCTCGTCCGGGCATCCTCGCGCAGGAAGGTCGACAGGGTGCGGAGCAGCCGGCCGAGGTCGCTGCCCCCGACCTCCCGGGCGATGCGCAGACTCTCGACCAGGCGGTCGGCCACGGGGTCCTTGAGGCGGTCCTTCAGCCGGTCGAGGCAGTCGCCGAACCGGCCGGTCAAGCGGTAGTCGTCGGCGAACGCGGCGAATGCCGGGCGGAGCTCGTCCGGGCCACGCACGCTCACCTGGGCGACGGCCTCCGGAAGGGCCATCCCGGCCCGCACCCCGGAGGTGATGTTGTCGACGACGTCGGGCCACAGGTCACGGAGCCGCGCCCGGCGCCGGCGCGCTCGCCGACGCACCACCGCCACCGGGAGCCAGGCCGCCATCAGGGCGAAGCTGAGCGCGATGGGCAGGACGCGCACCACGACCTGCACGATCGCGAGCACGAGGACGAGGACGACGACCGACGCGCCGAGGAGCGAACGAAGCGACAGACCCGAGAAGCCGGCCTGCACGATGTCGTCGCGCAGCCGTTCCACCGGGCCGGATGACGCTCCGCGCCGGTCCTCGTGGGGCGAGGGCACCCAGCAGCTCCACCAGATGAGGAACACGCCGGCACCGAGGACGATCCCGATCCCGAGGCCGGTCACGACGCGCCCTGCGCCAGGAGCGCCGCGACGTCGTACCCGGCTCGCTCGAACCGGTCGACGTGCGGTGGGAAGCCGTCGGCACGCCGCAGCTCACCGTCGCGGCGCACGAAGAGGTCGGCGATCTCGACGACATCGCTCTCCACCCGGCCCGGGACCGCCGCGATCTCGCGCACGAGACGACGGCCGTCGCGTTCGAGCGCCGCGTGCACGACCAGGTCGACCGACGACGCCACGGTGGGCACGACGAACCGCGCCGACACGTTCTCGCCGGCGAGCAGGGGAAGCGTGCACATCTTCATGACCGCCTCCCGGGCACTGTTGGCGTGGATCGTGCACATCCCCGGCAGCCCGGAGTTGAGCGCGATCAGCAGGTCGAGGCTCTCGGCCTGGCGCACCTCGCCGACGACGATGCGGGACGGGCGCATCCGCAGCGCCTCCTTGACCAGCCGGCGCAGTGGGACCTCCCCGGTGCCCTCGAGCGACGGCTGGCGGCACTGCAGCGCCGCGACGTCGCGGTGCGGGATGCGCAGCTCGAAGACCTCCTCGCAGGTCACGATGCGCTCCCGGGCCGGGATGGCTGCGGCGAGGCAGTTGAGCATGGTGGTCTTGCCGGCCTGGGTGCCGCCGGCGACGAGGATGTTGAGCCCGGCCACGACCGCGGCCTCGAGGAACCGGGCGGCCTGCCGGCTCGTCGTGCCCAGCCGCACCAGGTCGTCGAGCGAGTCGGCCTTGACCACGAACTTGCGGATGTTGACGTACCAGTCCTCGCGGGTGATGTCGGGGATGACGACGTGCAGCCGGCTGCCGTCGGCGAGGACGGCGTCGACGAAGGGGCTGCTGAGGTCGACGCGCCGGCCCGAGGACTTGAGCATGCGCTCGACGAGGTCACGCACCTGGTCGCGAGTGAGCAACGTGGTGGTGAGCTCCGCGACCCCGCCGCGGGCGACGAACACGCTGGAGGGTTCGTTGACCCAGATCTCCTCGACCTCCGGGTCGTCGAAGTACTGCTGGAGCGGGCCGAACCCGGCCACGGTGTCCCACACCGCCTTGGCTGCGGCGTCGGTGTCGGCGAGCACCGGCATCCCGCCGTGCATCGACCGTTCCTCGTAGTCGGTGACGGCGTCGCGCACCAGGCGGCGCACCTGCGGCTCGTCGCGTGCCGGGTCGAGCCCGGACCGGCGGATGAGCTCGCGGACCTCGCCCTCGAGCGCGCGCGCGGCGTCCATGTCGCCCCCTTCTCGGCATGTTGCTGGCAGGCCCGTCCGGGCCGGGGTGCCGGGCTCGGCGACGCGTCGGCGGCGCGGGCCCGGGGACCAGGGAACAGCACGACGGCCCGGAACGCGAGTCCTGACCGGCCGCCTGTGGATAACTCGCCTGGCCGGCCGGCTCCCCTGCCTAGCGTGAGGCGCATGGAGATCCGTCTCACGGTCCACGCCACGGGCCGGCTGGACGCACCGGTGGAGACCGTGGTCGCGTGGTCGGGTCGGCACACGGCCGCCGACCTCCACGCGGCGCTGTCGGCGCACCTCGGCATCCCGGTCGGCCACCTCCTCGTGGCCGGTCAGCCGCTCTCGGACGAGGCCGTGGTCGGTATGCCGCCCCTCCTGCACGGTGCCTCGGTCGCCGCGGCGCCCGAGCCCCGCGAGGGTCACCGACCAGCGGACGGCAGGTCGTCGGTGCTCGAGCTGGTCGTGGTCGGTGGGCCGGATGCCGCCCGCGCCCATCCGCTCCGCCCGCCGGGATTCGTGCTCGGCCGGTCTCCGGGCTCCGGGCTGTGCCTGGCCGACGAGGCCCTGAGCCGCATCCACGCGCGCCTGGATGTCGGTGCCGGCGGCGTGGTGCTCGAGGACCACGGCTCCACCAACGGGGTGGTCGTCGACGGCGTGCAGGTCACCGCACCCACCCGGGTCGACTCCTCCTCCACCGTCGTCGTCGGGCGCACCACGCTGCGCCTGCGGCGCACGGCCGGCGCCGGCCTGCCGCTTCTCGCACCGGGCGACGGCACGGTGGTGCTCGCTCCCGCCGGGGTGGCACCGTCCGCCGATCCGGCCGACCCGGCCGTCGAGGCCCCCGCCGCGCCGGCCGAGCCCGTCCGTGCCCGAGTGCCCTGGCTGGCGGCGCTGCTCCCGGTACCGGTGGCCGGCGTGCTCGCGCTCTTCGTCGGGCCGATGATGCTCGCGTTCGCGGCTCTGGGGCCGGTGGTGCTCCTCGGCTCTGCGCTCGGCGACCGCTGGAGTGGGCGGCGGTCCCACCCCCCCGCACACGACGAGTACGC
>JBOFLR010000577.1:0-2917 GCA_051657965.1 Dermatophilaceae bacterium | reverse complement strand
GCGTGCCGCGGGGTCGTCGTCCTCGCCCGCAACGCCAACGTGGCGACCGGGCGGCCGGGCCACGACGACGCGGTCGAGGTCCGCGACCGGGTGGCGGCGATCGTGGGAGCGACCCCCGACGAGCTCGTCATCTGCTCGACCGGAGTCATCGGCCGCCGTTACCCGATGCGTTCCGTCCGCTCCCATCTCGCAGGTCTCTCCTGGCCGCCCTCGGAGTCCCTGGCCGACGCCGCCCGGGCGATCATGACGACCGACACCCGGGCCAAGCACCGGACCGCTCGTGGTCCCGGGTTCGAGGTCCAGGGCATCGCCAAGGGTGTCGGCATGCTCGAGCCCGACCTCGCCACGATGCTCTCGTTCGTGCTCACCGACGCCGCGGTCGACGCTGCCGATCTCGACGGCATGTGGCGCAGGGTCGTCGAGCGGACGTACAACTCGGTGTCCGTGGACACCGACACCTCGACGAGCGACACGGCACTCGTGCTTGCGGGTGGGACGGCGGGTCGGGTCGACACCGATGCGCTCGAGACGGCACTGCTCGACGTGTGCACCGGTCTGGTCCGTGACATCGCCTCCGACGGCGAGGGCGCGGGCCGTCTCATCACGTGCACCGTGACGGGTGCGGCGTCGGCCGCCCAGGCCAGGCTGGTCGGGAAGGCCGTGGTCAACTCCCCGCTTGTGAAGACGATGGTCCACGGGGCCGACCCCAACTGGGGCCGGGTCGTCATGGCCGTCGGCAAGTGTGTCGACGAGCCGGACATCACCACCGAACGGCTGGCGGTCTCCTTCGGCAGCCGGGAGGTGTACCCGGCCGAGTCGAACGGTGCGGTGCTTGCCGCCGTCGAGGAGCACCTGCGCGGCGACGAGGTGCGGATCGGTGTCGATCTCGGCATCGGCGCGGACTCGTGGACGGTGTACGGTTGCGACCTCACCGAGGGGTACGTGCGGACGAATGCCGACTACACCTCGTGACCGGGTGGACTCTCACGGAGCGAGGGCCAGCGCGGGCGGGGGCCCGGCGACGCTCGCCTGGAACCGCGCGATCGCCGTGTCCACGCGGTCGACCATCGTCGCGGCGTCGGGAGTAAGGCTGGACCCAGTCGCCGTGCGGACGACGAGGTGGATGCCGACCCGGTCCTCGAGCTTGCGCAGCCGTCGGGTGAGGGCCGGCTGGGTGAGGCACAGCTCGGCCGCCGCCCGGTTCAGGCTCCCGTGCCGGCCGATGGCCTGCAGCGTCTTGATGTCCTGGAGGTCCAGCGCAGGCGTCGGGCCGTGGACGGGGACACGCGGGCGGGCCTGGGCAGGTGGGATCGGCGACATCCGACGGCCACGGTCGCGGAAGACCGCCTGCACGTCTGCGAGCCGGGCGTGGGTGCGCCCGCGCGGGTCGGAGAACAGGACGGCCGTCCGGGTGAGGCCACGAGGGCGGGAGCGGACCATTCCGAACCCGTCGAACGCGGCGAGCTGGGAGGCCGGGACCAGCCCGCTGGCGCGGCCGGACAGGACGAGGACACGGTGTGCCTGCCGGCTCTCCACCACTCGGACACCGGGGTGGCCGGCTCCATGGCCGAGCACGGACTCGAGGACCTGCGCCTGGCACGCGGTGGTGACCCACACGAGGATGTCGGCGAGGTCGTCGAGCCGGTCGATGCTCGTGGGGACGTCGCGCCCGACGACCCAGAGGTCCTCGTCGAAGAGCGGTACGGCTGCGGCGTCACGGGCCGGGCAGGCGACTCCCGGGAGGTCCCACAGGGCGACGGCGTCGGCGTAGCCGCCGTCGAAGAGCTCGACGGCGGAGGCCGGGTCGGCTTCGGTGACGTCGACCACCAGGGGTGGTTCCAGCCGAGCGAGCGGTGTGACGTCGAGTGGGCCTTCGAGGCTCGAGGCGATGCGCGCAGTGTGCTCGGCCGGCTCCGCGGCGCGAAGCGGGTCGATGAGCGACTCGTGAAGGTCGAGCGATGCGCGCAGGAGGATCCGTCCTCGAGGGGTGAGACCCCGTGCGCCGGTGTCGTCACCGATCAGGCGGGTCCGGTTCTTCATCTCGAGCCGGTGGATGAGCCGGGCAGCAACCGCTCTGGTCATCCCGGCCCCGGATGCGGCTGCACCAAGACTGCGTCGACGCAGCACACCCGTCAACAGCGAGCACTCCGTGACGGTCAATGCCTCCATTGTCGCCCCCAAAAAAAACCGTTCGGCTGGTCTGTATTGATAGCGTAGAAGTCGGAGGCCTGGAACGCGACTCGAAGGACGTGAACGTTGTGCACCGACCTGGCCCGGCGGCTGAACGCGTAGGTGAACGCGGAGCGTCACGGGTGGCGGCAGTTCTGGTCGTCGCTCTTGTCGCTGCTGCAGCGGGTGGCGCAGCCTGGTGGTGGCGAGAACAGGAGCAGTCCGCGGAGCGTGCGGTACAGACGTATGGCAGGTCGGTCGCCGCCGCTCTGGCAGCCGGCACGTTGCCGCCATCCCTCGATGTCGACGACCGTGCCACCGCCCAGAAGGGTCTCGACCGCATCCTCGACGGAATGGGCGACCTCGAGCACCGGGTGACTGTCGACCGGGTCGACCTCGATGCGGACGACATGTCCGGTCGGGCGTACCTCGTCCACACCTGGCGCGTCCACGTCGACAAGGAGCCATGGACGTACCGCACGACCCTGCCCGTGGAGCGGGTCGGGTCCGCCTGGCGCGGCGAGTGGTCCTCCCAGGTCGTCGTCGCCGGGCTCCGTGACGGCGAACGCGTCCGGGCGATCCGCCTCGAGGCGAAGCGCGGCGACATCCTCGGCGACGGAGATACCCCGTTGGTCCGCATGCGGGAAGTCGCCCGGCTCGGCGTCGACCGCACCGAGGTTCCCGATACCGGTGACGCTCAGCGCAGCGCACTTCGCCTGGCCCGCCTCGTGGACATCGACGAGAAGGA
>JBOFLR010000576.1:0-1935 GCA_051657965.1 Dermatophilaceae bacterium | reverse complement strand
TCGCGTCCGGACCTGCCGGCTGGTCCGAACGGGCGTCATCCCGGCGCCGCTACCGGAGGCGCGACGGTCTCGCGGGTCTTCTCGGCCCGGCGGGCGGGCAGGTAGAAGACCGCGCCCAGCACGCTGAACGCGCCGGCGGCGACCATCGCGACCTGGGTCGAGGTGCCCTGCGCGAGCAGTCCGAGCAGCGGGGCGGCGGTGCTGAACGCGGCGAAGGCGAGCATCGAGTTCACCGACAGCACGGTCGCGCGGTTCTGCGAGGTCGCCTCCCGGTGCAGGAGCGCGGCGTGCAGCGGGCCGCCCGTCCCGTGCAGGCCGTAGGTGACGAGGTAGGCGACGACGAGGGCGACCGGCCCCGCGACCAGGCCCATGACGACGGCGCCGGCGCCGTTGAGGACGCGGGCGAGGACCGCGGCCCGCGCGACGCCGATGCGCGCCGAGAGCAGGCCCGCGAGTGCCGCGCCCACCGCGAACACCCCCCAGCCGGCCGCGGCCACCGCACCCATCCACGCGCCCGCCCGCTCCTCCGAGCCGAGCAGCTCGGCGAGCCGGATCGGCTGGAACGTCTCGAAGACGATCATCGCGACCGACCAGAACACCTCAACGACGACGAGCCCGCGCAGCGCCGGGCTGGTGCGCAGCAGTCCGATCCCACCGCGGATGACGCGCGGCGTCTCGCGGGCCGAGCGCACCGCCCGCCGTGCGGCCGTCGCGCCGCCCGTGGCGCGCCGCTCGCGCATGAGGACCAGCACGGCGAGCAGGTGCACGACTGCCAGCCCCGCGAACACCGCGAACGGCAGGTCCAGCGCGGAGGAGTCGCGGAACGGGTGCCAGGCCACCAGCCCGCCCCCGAGCAGGGCGCCGGCGGCGATGCCGACGCCGAGCATCGTGCTGTGGACCGCGAGCGGGCGGTCGACGTCGGCACCCGGCTCGCTCTCGTGCACGGTGTCGACGAACCACGCCTCGAGCGGGCCGGAGTCCAGGGCCCGGAAGACGCCGGTGAGCGCCGCCCCGAGGACGAACGCCCAGAAGGTCTGTGCGACGAGCAGGGTCGCGGCGGCCGCAACCTGCACGACGGCGGCGGCGACGTAGACCGGCCGGCGCCCGAACGCGTCGGCGAAGCCGCTGGTGGGCAGCTCGAGCGCGAACACCACCCAGCCGGTGAACGCGAACGCGGCAAGCGCCTGCGCCACCGACAGGCCGCGGTCCAGCGGGAGGAGCGTCATCGTCCCGACGACGAGCCCGATCGGGAACCAGCGGGTGAGCGTGAGCGCGTAGAAGACCCGCCGGGCCGCGCGCGGGGTGAGCGTGGGGGAGGAGGTCACGGCCGCTCCCTGCCGCCGGGCACCCGGTCCAGGTCGAGCGGGTAGGCCACGGTGTAGACCGCCACCCGCCGGGCGTCGGGGTTGCCCTGGCCCACGCGCCGGTACCGGTCGAGGAGCGCGTCGATCTCCGCCTTGAGCGACTGCACCTGATCCGGGGTCGCGATGACGTAGCTGTCGCTCATCCCCACGGCGTCGCGCCACTCCGGCGGCCAGGTGTGCTCGACGTCGAGCCACCGCTCGAAACGTTCGCCGAGGTGGCGCGAGTAGTCACGGGTGAGCCAGCCCAGGGCCGTCTCGGCGTCCTCGTCGCCGGCGAAGTCGCTGGCCGTGAACTGGTGGCTCTCGGTGCTGGCCCGCCAAAGTCGCCGCTTGCCCGCGCCCTCACCGGTGTCGGTGACGAGGCCCACCGACTCGAGCCGTCGCAGGTGGTAGCTCGTCGCCCCGGAGTTGGTGCCGAGCTGCGCGGCGAGCTCGGTGGCCGTCGCCGGGCCGCCGACCCGCAGGGCCGACAGCAGCCTGCTGCGCAGCGGATGGGCGAGAGTTTTCAGGGCCGTCGCGTCGAGGCGGATGCCGGTGAGTGGCGCACCGTTCGTGGGTTTGCCGGCAGTTG
>JBOFLR010000575.1:0-2171 GCA_051657965.1 Dermatophilaceae bacterium | reverse complement strand
ACGCAGTGCATGCCTGCCACGAGGTCGGACATCGGGCCGGATGACGCAGGTTCGGCCCGGGCAGTGGCAGCCGCGCCCCAGGTCAGCGCCGTCGCCGCGCCGATCGCCAGCGTGGCTCTCTGTCGTGGACCCATCAGAGTCCTCCTTGCCGTGTCGGTAATCGAATACCGGCAATCGTCACCCGGATCCGCGCTCACGGCAACCGCCGTCCGGATGACGGCCGCTCCTCACGCCGACCACAACACGTCGATCGGCGCCGCGGCCAGCTTCGACCCGAACGGCGCCGCCGTGGGTCCGGTGTGCAGGACGAGGCCCGCGACGAACCGTGATCCCAGCCGATCTCGCAGCGTGGCCAGCCACCGGAAGTCACGAGACCCGACGGTCGAGCTCGCCTTCACCTCGATCGCCGCCACCCGACCGTCGTCGGTCTCCAGGATCAGGTCGACCTCGGCGCCATCGTGATCGCGGAAGTGGAAGAGTCGCGCAGCGTCGTCGGACCAGGTGAGCTGCCGGCGCACCTCGCCGGCGACGAACCCTTCCAGCAGCTGCCCGGCCACCTCGCCTTTCACCTCGGGGCCGGCGCCGGTCGGCGACACGTTCACGAGGCGGGCTGCCAGCCCGGTGTCGAGGAGTGCGACCTTCGGCCGCGACACCACTCGCTTGGTCAGGTTGGTGGACCAGGCCGGCAGGCGGTGGACGAGGAACAGCGTCTCCAGCAGGTCGATGTAAGGACCGAGGGTGCGTACGGGAATGCCGATGTCGCCCGAGAGACCTGCCATCGTGATCTCGGTGGCGTTGCGGGAGGCCAGCATCCGCAGGAGCAGCGGTAGGTCGGCCAGCCGCTGCAGCCTCGACACCTCTGGTGCGTCGCGTTCGACGATCCTCCGGATGTAGTTGTCGAACCATGCCGCTCGCCTCCGCCCGCTGGGGCGGGCCAGCGCCTCCGGGTATCCGCCCCCGCACGCCCGAGCCAGGTAGTCCGCTCTGGTCAGTCGGCTGCCGTGGTCGACGAACGACTGCCCGGACAGCAGTCGGTCGACGAATGTCTCGCGCTCACCGGCGATCTCTCCCTGGCTGAAGCCGTAGAGCTCGATGTCCTCGGCTCGTCCCGCCAGGCTGTCTGCCATGGTCGGCAGGTGCAGCAGGTCGGCTGAGCCGGTGAGCAGGAACTGACCCGGGCGGCGGTCGCGGTCGACGGCCAGTTTGAGCGCGAGCGTCAGGGACGGCGCGCGTTGCACCTCGTCGATCGCCAGGAGGCCACCGGTGTTCTGCTGCAGGAACCCTGTGGGGTCGGCCTGTGCGGCGGCGAGGGCGACCTCGTCGTCCAGCGTGACCAGTCGCCCGCCCCGCTCCTGGATGATCTGCGTGACCAACGTCGTCTTGCCGACCTGTCGCGCTCCTTGGACCACCACGATCCGGGTGTCGTCCAAGGAATCGCGCACGCGCGGGATGATGTGGCGAGCGCGATCCGAGGTATGCACGGGCCGACCCTACCGGCTGAACCTCGCCGTTTTTCGGTGAGTGCCTCGCCGTTTTTCGGTGACTTCTTCGCCGTTTTTCGGTGAGTGTCTCGCCGTTTTTCGTTGGTCATCCGCCCGGGTGTGGCCTGGGGCTCCTCGTGCGGCTTCGCGTCATCCGGCCCGGGGGCCTGACCGGATGACGCGCGCCAGGACGAGTCGCGGATGCTCGCGCGGACCCGCCGTCCGCGGCGGTCAAGGCTGGTCGGGGAGGGGGAGCTGCTGATCGGTGAGGAATGCGGTGACGGTGCCGAGGAACAGGTCCGGCTGCTGAGCCTGGATGAAGTGACCCGCGTCGGGAACGACCACGCGGGTCGAGTCGGGAAGCGTCGCCCGCCACTCCTGCGACACCTCGGGCAGCTCGTAGTCGCACTCCGAGGTCATGACGAGCGCGGGGATGTCGGCGCGGCGCAGCGCGGGCCGTGGGTCTTCAGCAACCTCTGCGGACGCATCGGTGGCGATGTTGACCCAGAACCCCGGCCGCATGCCGGGTGGCAGCACCGGCTCCTCGGCCAGGTCGCACGTATAGCTCGGCGTCGTGGGGAGGAGCTCAGCGAGGACTCCGTCCATCTCGTCGTCGCCGACCAGCGCGCGACCGGCCTGCAGGCCGGCGAACGACGCAAGGGCGAACGCGGCTCCCACACGTGGCGCCGC
>JBOFLR010000574.1:0-3891 GCA_051657965.1 Dermatophilaceae bacterium | reverse complement strand
ATCGCGGACCGGGCGACCCGTCATCCGGCCGTCACCCGGGTGCGCTACCCCGGGTTCGGGGCGATCGTCTCGATCGAGGTGGTCGGTGGCGCCGCCGGGGCGGAGCGGGTCGCGGCGGCCACGCGGGTGTGGGTGCATGCCACCAGCCTCGGGGGGGTCGAGAGCCTGATCGAGCGGCGCCGTCGCCAGCCGAACGAGCCCGAGCGGGTGCCCGAGGAGCTGTTGCGCCTCTCCGTCGGCATCGAGGACGTCGACGACCTGTGGCACGACCTGGATCGGGCCCTCCACTCCGCCCCCGGACCGAGCTGACGCTCCAGGCCTCGGCCGGTGACGAGCCATCGCCCACGGTTCACCCGCCGTCGTGAGTCACCCATCGACCACGACCGCTGATGTCCGCGCGCACGGCGCGGTCAGCCGGTCTCGGCCTTGCGGGGGCGCGAGAGCAGCGTGGCGACGACCTCCGGCGCGGTCCGGCCGTGCCGGATGATCGCGTCGACCTGCTCGATGATCGGCACGTCGACACCGTGTCGCCGCGCGAGCTCGAGGATCGAGGTGCACGACTTGATGCCCTCCGCGGTCTGCCTCGTCACGGCCACCACCTCCTCGACCGATGCGCCCTGACCGAGCCGGACCCCGAAGGAGTGGTTGCGTGACAGCGGCGACATACAGGTGGCGATGAGGTCGCCCACCCCGGCGAGCCCGGCAAAGGTGACCGCCTCACCGCCGAGCGCGGTGCCGAGCCGCATCGTCTCGGCCAGTCCTCGGGTGATGATCGAGGCCTTGGAGTTGTCGCCCATACCGAGACCCTCGGCCATGCCGACCGCGAGCGCGATGACGTTCTTCACCGCTCCGGCGATCTCGGTGCCGACGACATCGGTGCCGGTGTACGGGCGGAAGTACGACGCCGCGCACGCCGACGCCACCCGTTCGGCGGCCTGGGTGCTGGACGACGCCACCACCGAGGCCGCGGGCTGCTTGGCGGCGATCTCCCGGGCGAGGTTCGGCCCGGACACCACGACGATCCGGCGCGGGTCCACGTCGCCTGCCTCGGCGATCACCTCCGACATCCGCTTCGTCGTGCCGAGCTCGACACCCTTCATCAGCGACACCACCGCGGCGTCGCGCGGCAGCGCCGTGCCCCACGCGCCGAGGTTGTCGCGCAGCGTCTGCGACGGCACCGCGAGCACCACGAGGTCGGCGCCCGCGCCCGCCTCCTCGGGGTCCCCGGTGGCCCGCACCGTGGC
Source organism: Dermatophilaceae bacterium (assembly GCA_051657965.1). Taxonomy (GTDB): domain Bacteria; phylum Actinomycetota; class Actinomycetes; order Actinomycetales; family Dermatophilaceae; genus JBOFLG01. Next base: position 2,647 of record JBOFLR010000574.1, on the reverse strand, counting down.
CGGGAGCCGCAGCTGGGGCAGGTAGTCCTCGTTGACGCCGGCGTTCACCTGCTCGACCACGTCGGGACGGCGACCCCACATCGTCACCGGCGTGCCGGCATCCGCGAGCACCGCCGCGAAGGCGGTGCCCCAGCTGCCGGTCCCGTAGACCGCCGCGCGGGTCACGACGCCTCCGACAACGGACGCGGGCGGCCGGTCGGCGTGATGCCGTGCGCCTCGGGGTCGAACCGCACCGCGGGAGCGGTCGACCCGCGCACGACCTCGAGCTCCGCGGTGATCGCCGCGACGATCCGGGCAGTCGCCTCGGCGAGCACCTCGGGTGTGACCGGCGGGCCGTGCAGGTCGTCGAGGCACACCGGCTCGCCGACGCGCACGTGAACGGTGCGACGGGGCAGCAGTCGCAGTCGCCGCGAGTAGGGCGCCAGGATGTCGGCCGCCCCCCAGTTCGCCACCGGGATGACGGGGCAGCCGGTCTCGAGCGCCACGCGGGCCGCCCCGGTCTTCCCCCGCATCGGCCACAGGTCGGGGTCGCGGGTGAGGGTGCCCTCGGGGTAGATGGCGACGCATTTGCCGGCCCGTACCGCGGCCACGGCGGCCCGGTAGGCGTCGGCGGCATGGCTCGACCCCCGATCCACGGGGATCTGGTCGGCCGCCCGCACGACGGTGCCGATGACCGGCATCCGGAACACCTCGGCCTTACCGAGGAAGCGTGGCGACCGGCCCTGGTCGACGAGGAAATGACCGAACACGAACACGTCGAGGTAGCTGTAGTGGTTGGTGCACACGACCCAGCCTCCGTGGGTGGGCAGGTGCTCCACGCCCGACCAGCGGCGCCGGGTGAACAGCATCAGCCAGGGCCGGACCACGGCGATCGCGAGCCGGTAGGCGAAGGGACGAGAGCTGTCCGTCGGGGTGGTCACTCGCCGCCTCTCTCGTGATCCGGGTGGAACGCATCATGGTCCGGCGGAGGGCGGATGTCGAGCGCGCCGCGGCCGGTTGGCAGGATCGGCGGGTGGTCGTCATCCCTGTGGACCCGCCCGGAGCGGACCGGTCGGCATGGGCGGTGGTCGTGCCGATCAAGGGCGGACCGCTCGCGAAGAGCCGGCTCGAGCTTCCCCGGCCGTTGCGCACCGAGCTCGCCGACGCGTTCGCCCTCGACACCCTGGCCGCCGCGGCTGCGGGGATGCCGCACGCGCACCTCCTCGTCGTCGGCCCACCGCCCGACCCGGGCTCGGTCACCGAGGCGCGCACCGTGGTGGCCGACCCGGGCCGCGGCCTGGACGCGGCGGTCGCAGCCGGCGTCGAGGCGGCGGCGGCCCTCGGCGCCGCCCGGGTCGCGGTGCTGCTCGCCGACCATCCGGCGTTGCGGCCGGCGGAGCTGACCGCCGCGGTGGCCGCGTGCTCGGCATATCAGCGAGCCGTGGTCGCCGACGCCGACGGGACGGGGACGGCCCTGCTGACGTTGCCGGCAGCCTCACCGGTGGCCACCGCGTTCGGCGTGGGCAGCGCCGCCGCACACGCCCGGCTCGGCTTCGTACCGGTCCAGGTCGACGCGCCTGGGCTCCGCCTCGACGTCGACGACACCCCCGCGCTGCGACGCGCCGTCGGTCTGGGGGTCGGACCGTACACCGACCGGACCCTACGGCGCGCTAGCCTTCCGGGCGTGCAGGCCACCATGGCGCAGGTCCACGACGACGGCTCGAGCACCGCACTGCTCGACGACGGCACGACAGTGACGGTGCCCGCCGGCGTGGCAGCGGCATCGGGGCTACGACACCTGCGCACCGGCCAGCGCGTGAGCATCGAGCTCGACGAGTCCGGAGTCGTGGCCACCCGGGTGTGGATCGTCGGTATCGGACCGGGCGAGACCATCCGCTGACCACGCCGTCCCCGATGCTCGCGACGACGGTCGCACCGGGCGCGAGCGGGCCCGGTCAGTCGTCCGGTGCGTCGACTCCCCACGGCCGCAGCGCGGTCGGCCGGCTGCGCCCTGGCACGCCGAGGGGATGACGCGAATCCGACGTCAGCGCTTGGCGGCCGACTTCTTGGCTGTGGACTTCTTCGCCACCGCCTTCGCGGCGGTGGCTTTCGTGGTGGCGGCCTTCGCGGCGGTGGTCTTCTTCGTGGCGGTGGTGGCCTTCTTCGCAGCGGCCTTCGCCGGAGTACCCACCCTGGCGCGGGCAGTCGTGGCAGACGCGCCGGCCTTCTTGGCCGTCGCCTTCGTGGCGGCAGCAGCCTTGGTGCCCGCCGTCTTCCTCGCCGTCGTCGCCTTCGCCGCCGGAGTGGCCTTCGTCGCTGTCGTGGCCCTCTTCGCCGTCGTCGCTCTCGCCGCCGGAGTGGCCTTTCTGGCCGGGGCCGACTTCGTCGCAGTTGCCTTGGCGGCGGTCTTCCTCGCGGTCGCCTTCGCCGTCGTCGCTTTCGCCGCTGTCTTCCGCACCGGCGTCGCGGCGGTGAGGCCGGCAGTGCCTGCGGCGGCACGCCCGGTCGCCGGCGCCGAACGGGGCAGGCTGGCGGGCTTTCGGACCCATCCCTTGAACGAGGTACCCGGCCGGAACCGTGGTGCATTCGCCTTGCGGATCCGTACCGACTGGCCGGTCCGAGGGTTGCGACCGGTGCGGGCGGCACGTTCGACCCGGTCGAACGTGCC
>JBOFLR010000573.1:0-4742 GCA_051657965.1 Dermatophilaceae bacterium | reverse complement strand
CGCACGAGGCGGCGGCGGTGCCGATGTTCGCAGCGGTCATCGGCGTGGTGTGGCTCAACGCGCGCGACGTGCAGCGCTCGATGGCGCAGGGCAGTGCCCCTACGGCTGCCGCCGGTCGCTATGTGTCGGTGTATCGCGGCATCGCGGCCGCGATGTTCGGTGCGCTCGCGGCAGCCGTCGCCGCCTCGCTGCTCAGCCGACCCACGTCACTCGTGTTCTGGCTGGAGGTGGTGCTCATCGCCCTGTTCGCGATCTTCTGGGTGGTGGAGACCGTCGAGCTGTGGTCGCAGGGGCTGCGGTCGCACCGAGCTGCTGACGCCGCACACCACGAGTCCGGCGACGGCAGATAGCACTCCGGCGGTCGGTGTCCCCAGCGGATCCGTGGGGTCACGCCCGCCGGTGGCGGTGAGGAGCAGTCCGACCGCACAGGTGAGGGCGCCGCCGACGACGGGCACGACCCGCCACCGGCCGAGGCGCCGGGGTATCGCGGGCGGCCGCTCGGCCCGACCGGCGGGCACCGCGACCGCGCCGAGGAGCACGGCGAGCAGGAGCACCCACGGCACCCGCCATGCCAGCCACTCCCCGCTCCCCGCTGCCGGGCCGTCGGTGCCGCCGAGCGCCGCCGCGAGCAGGGCCGCCGGGACGACCACGGCCATGTGCCACAGGTAGATCGTCATGATCCGGGCGTTGACGACGACGACCGGCGTCCACGCGACGGAGCGCCGCAGCCAGCGGTCCAGCCGCGGGGCGGCCAGCAGCACCGCGCCGCACTGCGCGGCGGCGAAGGCCAGCAGCGCGACGCTCGGCGGGCTGGTGTTCGAGACCGGCTCACCCGGCACGCCGACCATGCTCACGGGGTAGGGGCCGAGCGCGGTGAGGAGGACGGCCGCGGCGAGCCCGCCGGCGACCAGGCCGGCCCCGGTCCGGCGTGGACCCTCGGGCAGGGTCCCGGCCCACCACGCTACGCCGGCCTGATGGATGAGCAGCCAGACCAGCACATGGTTCGCGAGGGCGAGGCGCGGCTCAGGACCGGCGAACCGCGTGACGTCGGCGAGCACTACCGCGAGCGCCAGGCCGAGGAGCGCCCGAACCCCCCAACGCCGGTGCGCCCGGACCGCGAGCGGGGCCACGAGCACGACGACGAGGTAGACGACGAGGAACCAGGCCGGGATGAGCGAGAGCCAGACCGCGTCGGCCACCAGGGCGGGGTCGGCGCCGGCTGCGCGGGCCACGACGGCACCCGTGACCAGTACGCCCAGGAGTGCGGCGGTCGGCCAGAGCAGGCGCAGCACGCGGCTCAGGAGCCACGACGCGGCGTCGCCGTCCCGACGCCGATGCGAGGTCCACGACGCGGCGTTGGCGTACCCGCCGACGAGGAAAAAGACGGGCATCACCTGGAACAGCCAGGTGAGCGGGTGGGTCCACGACACGACGGCCAGCAGGTTGGTCCCCGAGAGCCGCCCGTCGTCGGTGGTGAGGACGACAGCGAGCCAGTGGCCGAGCACCACTGCCGAGATCGCGACCGCCCGGAGCAGGTCGACGGCGCGGTTGCGGTGGTCGGGCGTGGCCGCGACGAGGTCGGACAGCCGGACGGTGCTCACCGGCGCACCTCCCCGGCGAGGTCCCAGCGCCGCACCACCCGGAGCACCGGGAGGAGCAGGACGACGACGAGCACGAACCAGGCGGGCCGCGTCCACCACCACGCGGCGTCGGGTTCGGGAGGCAGCGGGCCGATCGCCGCGCGCCAGCCCCACACGAGCAGCGCCACGACCGGCATGTGCCACAGGTAGGTGCTCATCGCGACGACGTTGACGGCGATGACGGGCCGCCAGCACCACGGACGGCGCAGCATCCGGGCCAGGACCGGTCGGACCGCGAGGACGACGCAGACCTGGAGCACGCCGACGACGAGCACCGGCAGGGTGGTCGGCAGCATGTTCGACTCGTGCTGCGCCGAGGCGACCATCGAGGCGGGGTACGGCCCGGGACCGGTCAGCAGCGCCAGGGCGGCCACGGCGGCGACACCGAGCGGGAGGTGGCGCCCGGGCGCGTCGAGCACGCCGTCGCGCCAGAGGTAGCCCAGCTGGTGACAGAGCAGCCAGACCAGGGCCGTGGTCGCGACGCCGAGGGCCGGGACGCCGGCGACCCGGAGCGCGTCCAGCGCGGCGAGCACCAGCCCGCCGATGACGACGACCCGGGCGCCCCAGTGCTCGTGCCACGCGGCCGTGACCGGTGTCAGCGCCGCGGCCGCCGCGTAGACGAGGAGGAACCACAGCGGGGCCAGCACACCGGGGGCGAGGGCCGCGAGCGGCGGCTGTCCGGTGAGTCGCAGGACCACCTCGGTGAGGGCCCAGCACAGCACGAACGGCGCCAGCGGCCGGCCGAGACGCCGGGCGCGGCGGCGCAGGAACTCGCGGGAGGTCGGAGCCGACCGGCGACCGGTGAGGTGGACGAAACCGCCGACAGCGAAGAAGACCGGCATCACCTGGAGCAGCCAGGTGGCCAGCCAGCCCCCCGGGACGGCGTCGACCGGGCCGGGCATCACCAGGCGGCCGTCGTCGACGTGCAGCAGCGAGAGCGTGGTGTGCCAGACGACGACGACGGCGATGGCCGCGGCCCGCACGGCGTCGACGCTGCGGTCCCTCCCGTACGGCGCCGGGTCATCCGGGGACTGCGACGGACGGGGTGTGGCACCGGGCACCCCGGGTCGTACGTCGGAGTGGGCGTCGCGATGCGCCTCGGGGTGAGGGATGCCGGTCATGTCGGGCTCCACGGGGACGTGGCGGCGCGGAGCCTCGATCGTAGATGTCGCGGCTGGGTCACGACCTCCACCGTTACCGGTGCGCTCGTTAGGGTGACCCGATGGCGCGCTACCTCGACGTGCACCCGGTCGACCCGCAGCCCCGCGCCATCGCCCAGGCGGTCGGTTCGCTCCGCGACGGCGGCCTCCTCGCGTACCCCACCGACTCGGGGTACGCCCTCGGTGCACTCATGGGGGAGCGCGGCGCCAGAGACCGGATCCTCGCGATCCGTGGGTTGGACGACCGTCACCACTTCACCCTGGTCTGCCGCGACTTCGCCCAGCTCGGCCAGCTGGTGCACGTCGACAACCACGTGTTCCGCGCGGTCCGGGCCGCCACACCCGGGCCGTTCACCTTCATCCTCCCGGCTACCGGCGAGGTGCCGCGGCGGCTGCTGCATCCTCGCAAGCGCACGGTCGGGGTCCGCATCCCCGACCATCCCGTCGTCCGGGCGCTGCTCGCCGAGCTCGGTGAGCCACTGCTCTCCTCGACCTTGATCCTGCCCGGCGCCGACGGCCCGATGACCGACGGCTGGGCCGTCAAGGACGCGCTCGACCACGTCGTCGACATCGTCGTCGACTCGGGCGAGGTGGGTGCAGAGCCCACCACCGTCGTCGACTGGACCGCGGGCGTGCCCGAGGTCGTGCGCGTCGGCGCGGGCGACCTGTCGCGGTTCGGATGACGGCTCGCCGGCGCCGCGTGACGGCCTCACCGGCGGCCGTGGCCCGGATCCGACCCGGTGGTCAGGACGTCGTGGAACGGCCGCAGGTCCTTCGTGCCTTCGACGACTCACCCTCCACTGACGTCAGGGTGTGGCAGAACGGAGGTGGTCGAGAACGCGGGAGTCGATACCCCCGCGGACCCGGCGGTTCTCCAGGTTGGCGACTGCCGTCCACCGGTCGAGAGCGGCCTCGGTCTCACCGTCGTGACCGAGGGCGGCCAGGAGCCGGCCGACCTCGTGGCGGAGGCCGCCGACCAGGGGTCGCACACCCTCGGCAGTCCCGAAGTACAGGGTGGACAGGTCGTGCAGACGCTCCAGCTCGCGAGGCGCGTCCGGATGATCGTCGACTCGCAGGTCGGCGACGACACCGCAGCGGTCGTATCCGGCATCCGGAGCCCGAACCACCAGCGCGGCACTCTGCCGGCCACGCGAGTCGCCACCGGCCGCGTCGCCGGCGAGCAGCACCCGCAGGAGCCGGGCGTCCAGGGCCGCGCCCGAGCCGTCGTGCCACGCCGCCACCATGGCCTCGACGACCTCGGGCCCGGTCAGCACGTTGCCCTGGATCGCCCACGACGTCCCGGCATCGCCACCTCTGGCACCCCCGGCCCACGGCAGGCAGCGCGCTCCGGTGAAGGTCGCCGCGTCATCCACGCCGACGACCCCGACCTGACGGTGCTCCCGGCCCTCGTCGGCGTCGACGGCACGATCGAGAGCCGGCTGCGCTCCGACCCCGGCGTCGAGCGCGTCGAGCAACTCGCCGAGGTATGCCACCCTCGCCATCGCCTGGCTCGCCACCGCACCGATCCCGGAGCGAACCGCCGGCACGAGGGACCCGACGGCGAGGAACCTGCTCGCCACCGCGACGCCCCACGCGTCGCCGTCACGCGCGACCACCGAGAAGGTCACGTCGCGCTCCGCCCCCGCCGGAACACGGCCACCCACAGAGGGAGCCCGTCCGAGCGATGCGGGTGCGGGCGGCGCACGAGCGACTCGAGCACGACATCGCCCGCAGCGAGCGCTCGCACCTCGTGCTCGTCGAGCAGCCATGGCGGCTCGGATGAGGAGGGCTGTCCCCTCTCCCGGACGAACTGCACGACCACCATGACCGCGCCCGGCGCGAGGAGTGCGCGCAGCCCGGCGCCGGCGCGGGCCCGCAACGACGGATGTAGGGCCTGCACGGTGAACACCTCGACCACGACGTCGAAGACGCCGCGGAGCTC
>JBOFLR010000572.1:0-1564 GCA_051657965.1 Dermatophilaceae bacterium | reverse complement strand
CGGACCCGGAACTCCAGGCGAGCAGATGCTGCTGCCATCGTTCGATCATCTCCTTCCCGGCTGTACGGACGATAGTACGGACAGGCCGCAGTGCTGTCCAGCCGTTCGACGGTCAGCGGGACGACGCCGGGTCGGGTGTCCGCGCGCGGCGGTAGGCGGTGGGGGTGAGGCCGACGTGCCGCCGGAAGTGGGCGCGGAAGTTGGTAGCGGTGCCGAGCCCGACCCGGGCCGCCACGCCCTCCACGCCGAGGTCGCTGGACTCGAGCAGGTCGCGGGCGCGGTCGAGCCGCTGCAGCGCCAGCCAGCGCATCGGCGTGGTGCCGGCCTCCTCGAGGAACCGGCGGTGGAACGTGCTCACTGCCATCCCGGCGTGGCCGGCCAGCTCCTCGACGGTGAGCCGCTCGGCCAGCCGCTCGCGCGCCCAGTCGAGCGTGCGGCCCAGTGCCGGAGGGTCGTTCGGCGTCGTGGTGGCGATGAACTGCTGCTGGCCTCCATCGCGGTGCCCGGGGAACACCAGGCGCTCGCTGACCCGGCGCGCGACGGCTGCGCCGTGGTCGGTGCGCACGAGGTGCAGGCACAGGTCGAGTGCGGCGGCGCTGCCCGCGGCGGTGAGACGGTCGCCGTCGTCGACGAAGAGCACTCCGGGCCGCAGGTCGACGGCGGGATGACGCCGCCGGAACCGCTCGGTCCACATCCAGTGCGTCGTCGCGGGGCGCCCGTCGAGCAGCCCGGCCTCGGCGAGCGCGAAGGCCCCGGTGCAGAAGCTCACCATCCGGGCCCCACGCGTCGCGGCCGCGCGCAGGGCGTCGAGCACTCGAGGGTCGAGCGGAGCATCGGTGTCCGGGCGGTTCGGGGCGATGACCGTGTCGGCCCGCGCGACATCGGCGAGCGTGCCCGCGCAGCGCAGCTCGTACAGGCCGTCGCGCATCGTCACCGTGGGGGTCGGTGCGCACACCAGCAGCTCGTACCACGGCAGGTCCAGCTCGGGCCGGGTGATCCCGAAGACCTCCACGGCGACGTTGAGCTCGAACGGGTTGGACCCGTCGGCGACGACCAGGGCTACCCGATGGCGACCCGCCGAGCGTCGAGAGAATCCTTTCGACATGCGCTATTCCTACCACTGGCCGTACCGGCGGACGATCGGCATCCTCGACGACATGGACGACATCCGCCTGCCGGCGACCACCAACCTCGACCGCACGCTCGCCTCGTTCGACGACCTCTGGAGCCCGCGTATCCTCGCCCAGGTCAATGACTACGACCTGCGCGTGGTCAAGGTGCAGGGCGAGTACGTGTGGCATCGCCACCCCGACACCGAGGAGCTGTTCCTCGTGCTCGACGGCCACCTCGACATCGGCATCCGCGACGACGACGGCACCGAGCGCTCGGTGGCGCTGGCGCGCGGCGACGTGTTCGTCGTGCCGAGGGCACGGCTGCACCGGCCGGTCTCGGCGGGCGGCGCCACGCTCCTGCTCGTCGAGCCGACCGGCACCGTGACCACCGGCGACTTCGCCGGGGACGTCCCCGAGCACATCGACAGCACCACCGGCCACCGGCTCGCCGA
>JBOFLR010000571.1:0-9903 GCA_051657965.1 Dermatophilaceae bacterium | reverse complement strand
CAGCGGGTAGGGGCCACGGTCGAGCACGACCTCCCATCCCGGCGGCAGGTCGAGGTCGGGCGGGTCGACCACCCGGGCGAGCACGGCGTGACTTCGCAGCGGGCCGGCGTAGTGGCCGAGCGGCTGGCGTCCGACGGTGAGCAGCGGGCGATGCCCGAGCCGGGCCGCACCCGCAGCGGCCTCGTCATGGCCCTCGACCAGGTGCCAGCCTGGTCGCGGCTCCCACCCGGGACGCAGCAGGCGCACGAGGGGAGTCGACGGCAGGCTGGCACAGGCTGCGGCGGCGTTGGCCGAGATGCGCTCGGCGAACGGGTGGGTGGCGTCGACCACGGCATCGAAAGCCGCTGCCGCGGAACGCAGTCCGTCCGCCCCTCCGAACCCGCCGATGCGCACCGCGCCGAGCGGCAGCTGCGGCTCGCGTACCCGACCGGCGAGTGAGGTCGTGACATCGTGCCCGAGGCCCACCAGTCGCGCGGCCAGGGCACGCGCCTCGGCGGTGCCTCCGAGCAGCAGCACCTTCATGACACGCCGCCTGCCGGCGGCACGAACGCCGCGCCCTCGCCCTCGGCCGCTGGAAGCGGAGGCGACCCACGCCCGGCCGGCGCCGACACCGGTGACGCGCCTCCCGCTGGCGGCGGGGCTGGTGACGCGCCTCCCGCTGGCGGCGGGGCTGGTGACGCGCCTCCCGCTGGCGGCGGGGCTGGTGACGCGCCTCCCGCTGGCGGCGGGGCTGGTGACACGCCGCCGGCCGGTGGCAGCACGGGCAGCCCTGCAGGAGGGCCTGATCGGGCGAGGTCGAGCAGGGCGTCGACGTCGAGGTGGGTCTCCACGAGGTCGCCGAGCAGGTCGAGTCGGGCCGCACGGGCCGCGGGGAAGCTCGCGGTCGACGGCGAGCGGCCGAATAGGTCGAGCAGCAGCGCGCCGCGCAGTGCATCGCCCTCCAGGCTGCCGTGCCACATGGTGCCGAGCACCGGGCCCTGCCGCGCGCCGCCGAGGAACCCCTCGGCATCCGCGCCGACCGTGACCGTGCCGTGGTGGATCTCGTACCCCGACGCCGGGGCGCCGAGCGCCGACCCGACCGGGAGCCGCAGCGTCTTCTCCGGCACGAAGTCGGTGCGCACGTCGAGCAGCCCGAGCCCGTCGACGACCCGACCAGCCGGGCCCTCGACCCCGTGCGGGTCGGCGATGCGCGACCCGAGCATCTGGAACCCGCCGCAGATGCCGAGCACCGGGCGCCCCGCGGCGGCATGCGTACGCACGGCGGCATCGAGGCCGCGGCCGCGCATCCAGGCGAGGTCGTCGACGGTGGCGCGCGTGCCGGGCAGCACCACGAGATCGGCGTCGGCGAGGTCGGCGGGCCGCGCGACGAAGACGACGTCGAGATCGGGCTCGAGCCCGAGCGCGTCGACATCGGTGAGGTTGCTGATCCGCGGCAGCCGGATGACGGCCACCGTGACACGGTCGTCGGCGCGGGACCGCAGCTCGGTGCCGAGCCTGCGGGTGTCCCGTCCACCGGTGTCGCGCCCGTCGGTGCCGTGCCCGCCATCGCCCGCTCGCCGTCCGGCCTCGCGCCCGCCGGCCCGGGATCGGCGACCGTCGAGGTCGAGCGCGTCCTCGGAGTCCAGCCAGAGGCCGGGGTGCCACGGGATGACGCCGAAGGTGCGCCGTCCCGTCATCCGGGTGAGGGCGTCGATGCCGGGTGTGAGGAGGGAGGCGTCGCCGCGGAGCTTGTTGACGACGAACCCCGCCACGAGCGCCTGATCGGCGGGGTCGAGCAGCGCCACCGTGCCGTACATCGCGGCGAACACCCCGCCCCGGTCGATGTCTCCCACCACCACTGTGGGCAGCGAACCATGCTGTGCCAGGCCCATATTCACGTAGTCGCCGGCCCGGAGGTTGATCTCGGCCGGGCTGCCCGCACCCTCGGCGACCACGACGTCGACGCGCGACTCGAGGTCGTCGAACGCCGCGTGCGCTGCGGCGGCGAGATGGCTCCGGCCGTGCATCCAGTCACTGCTGCTCACCGTGCCGGCCGGCCGGCCCATCAGCACCACGTGGCTGCGCCGGTCGCCGCCGGGCTTGAGCAGCACGGGGTTCATCGCCGGCTCGGGCGTCATCCCCGCGGCGAGCGCCTGCACCCACTGGGCGCGACCGATCTCGGCGGTGCCGCCGTCGGGCCCGGCGCACACCATCGAGTTGTTCGACATGTTCTGCGCCTTGAACGGCGCGACCCGAACCCCGCGCCGGGCGAACGCGCGGCACAGGCCGGTGGTGACCACGCTCTTGCCGGCGTCGGAGGTGGTTCCGGCCACGAGCAACCCGCTCACGCAGCGCCACCGGATGGAGCGCCGCCGGCTGGAGCACTACTGGGCGGAGGGCTATCGGCTGGAGCGCGATCGGACGGAGCACTACTGGGCGGAGGGCTATCGGCTGGAGCGCGATCGGACGGAGCACTACTGGGCGGAGGGCTATCGGACCGAGGGCTACCGGATGGAGCGCTATCGGATGGAGTGCCACCAGCCGGAGACCGGAGCAGGCAGATCTCCATGACCCACCCGGCGGCGCGGGCCGCGCGCTCGCGAGCCGCTCGAAGGTCGGCGAGCACGTCGTCGACCCGGCCCGCGGCCAGCTCCTCGGAGTCGGTGCCGAGGTTGGCCCCCCACCAGATCGACCACGGCCCGAGCCCGAGCCCGCTGATCCCGTCGAGGTCGAGCGCACCGCCGAGCATCACCACGATGTCGCGCTGGCCGGCCGCGACCGCCTCGGGCAGCCGCCGGGCGGTGGTCACGTGCACCGGCCGGCCCACCGGATGCAGCACGACCCGGTGGCGGGCCGCCAGCAGCTGGGGGGCGCTGACGCCGGGCAGCACGTCCCAGTCGACCCCGAGCCGGGCGGCCAGTGCCTCGACCACGCGGATCGTGGAGTCGTAGAGCGACGGGTCGCCCCAGACCAGGAACGCCGCCGTGCCCCCGCGCTCGCGCAGCACCGCCTCGTAGGCGTCGACCCGAGCCTCGTGCCAATCCGCTACTGCTCGTGGGTAGTCGGCTGGGTCGTCGCGGTCGCGCGGCGGGTCGGGTACGGCGACCAGCTCGACGCCCGCGGCGGCGGCGACCGCCCGGCGTCCGGCGAGCAGGGCGTCATCCGGGCCCTTGTCGGCCGCGATCACGTAGTCAGCCGATGCCAGCGCCTCGACCACCTCGCGGGTCAGGTGCTGCGGCCCCATGCCGATGCCGAGCACGCGCACCCGCAGCGCCACCGGCATCGCCGGCATCGCCGGCGTCACCGGCGTCACCGGCGCCACCGGCGCCACCGGCGCCAGAGGAGATCGCGAGCCGATCGCGCTCACTCGCCGCGGTCCTCGAGCTCGCCCTCGACCTCGAGGTAGACCTGCTGCATCGCGGCCAGCACCCTCGCGTCGGGCTCGGCCCACAGCCCGCGCTCGGCCGCCTCGTGTAGCCGCTCGACGATGCCGCGCAGCGCCCACGGGTTCGACCGCCGCAGGAACGCCTGGGTGGTCTCGTCGAGCACGTACTCGTGGGCCAGCCGGTCGTACATCCAGTCGTGCACCACGCCGGCGGTGGCGTCGTAGCCGAAGAGGTAGTCGACCGTGGCGGCCAGCTCGAACGCGCCCTTGTAGCCGTGCCGCCGCATCGCCGCGATCCAGCGCGGGTTGACCACGCGGGCCCGGAACACCCGTGCGGTCTCCTCCGACAGCGAACGGGTGCGCACGGCATCCGGTGTGGTCGAGTCGCCGACGTAGGCCCGCGGGTCGGCACCGGTGAGCGCCCGCACCGTGGCCACCATGCCGCCGTGGTATTGGAAGTAGTCGTCGGAGTCGACGATGTCGTGCTCGGCGGCGTCGATGTTCTTCGCGGCCACCTGGATGCGGCGGTAGTTGGTGCGCATGTCGTCGGCCGCGGGGATGCCGTCGAGGCCGCGCCCGTAGGCGAACCCGCCCCACGCGGTGTACACCTCGGCGAGGTCGGCGTCGTCACGCCAGGTGCCCGACTCCACGACCTGCAGGATGCCGGCGCCGTACGACCCCGGCTTCGACCCGAAGACCCGCGTCGTGGCGCGGCGGTGGTCGCCGTGCTCGGCGAGGTCGGCGGCGGCGTGGGCGCGCACGTGGTTCTGGTCGGCCGGCTCGTCGAGGTCGGCGACCAGCCGCACCGCGTCGTCGAGCATGGCCACCACGTGCGGGAACGCGTCGCGGAAGAAGCCCGAGATGCGCACCGTCACGTCGACGCGCGGCCGCCCCAACTCCTCGAGCGGGATGACGGTGAGCTGGCTGACCCGCCGCGACGCCTCGTCCCACTCGGGCCGCACCCCGAGCAGGGCGAGCACCTCGGCCACGTCGTCGCCGCTGGTGCGCATCGCGCTGGTGCCCCAGACCGACAGGCCGACCGATGTGGGGTAGCGGCCGGTGTCGTCGAGGTGGCGCTGCAGCAGCGAGTCGGCCATCGCCTGCCCGGTCTGCCAGGCCAGCCGCGACGGCACCGCCCGGGGGTCGACCGTGTAGAAGTTGCGCCCGGTGGGCAGCACGTTGACCAGACCGCGCAGCGGCGAGCCCGACGGCCCGGCCGGCACGAAACCGCCGTCCAGGGCGTGCACGACGGCATCCAGCTCGTCGGTGGTGCGGGCCAGGCGGGGCACCACCTGCTCGGCGGCGAAGGCGAGCACGCGGCGCACCTCCGGCTCGTCGTGCAGCCCCTCGACGGCACCGGCCGCCCAGCCGGCCGCCTCCATCCGCTCCACGAGCACCCGGGCCCGCGCCTCGACCTCGTCGACCGCCGCGAGCGCTTCATCCGGCTTGAGCCCGAGCGCTGACCGCAGGCCAGGGACCGCGCCGTCGACGCCGCCCCACACCTGGGTCGCGCGCAGGATCGCCAGCACCAGGTCGACCCGAGCCGGTCCGGTGGGCGGCTCGCCGAGCACGTGCAGGCCGTCGCGGATCTGGGCGTCCTTGATCTCGCAGAGCCAGCCGTCGACGTGCAGCAGGAAGTCGTCGAAGTCGTCGTCGTCGGGGCGCTGGTCGAGGCCGAGGTCGCGGTGCAGCTCGGCGGCCCGCATCAATGCCCAGATCTCGCCGCGCACCGCCGGCAGCTTCGCCGGGTCCATGGCGGCGATGTTGGCGTGCTCGTCGAGCAGCTGCTCGAGGCGGGCGATGTCGCCGTAGGTCTCGGCGCGGGCCATCGGCGGCACCAGATGGTCGACGATGGTGGCGTGCGCGCGGCGCTTGGCCTGGGCACCCTCGCCGGGGTCGTTGACGAGGAACGGGTAGACCAGCGGCAGGTTGCCGAGGGCGGCATCCGGCCCGCAACCGGCGGAGAGGGCGGCGTTCTTGCCGGGCAGCCACTCCATCGAGCCGTGCTTGCCGAGGTGCACCATGGCGTGCGCGCCGAACCCGTGCTCGATCCAGCGGTAGGCGCCGAGGTAGTGGTGGCTGGGCGGCAGGTCGGGGTCGTGGTAGATCGCCACCGGGTTCTCGCCGAAGCCCCGCGGCGGCTGGATGAGGATGACGACGTTGCCCGCGCGGAGCGTCGCGAGCACCAGGTCGCCGGCATCATCGACGAAGAGGCTGCCCGGCGCGGGCCCCCACGCCTCGGCCATCCGGGTGCGCAGGCTCGCCGGGAGGTCGGCGGTCCAGGCCGCGTAGTCGGATGCCGTGACCCGCACGTGGGCGTCGGTGAGCTGGGCACCGGTCAGCCACTCCTCGTCCTGGCCGCCCGCCGCGATCAGTGCGTGGATCAGCGCATCGCCGGCCCCGGTGTCCGCATCGATCACGCTCGCGGTGCCGTCGAGGATGCGGGTGACCTCGTTGTCGGTGCCGAGGTCGTAGCCGGCGTCCCGGAGCCGCCGCAGCAGCCGGATCGCCGACACCGGCGTGTCGAGGCCGACCGCGTTGCCGATGCGCGCGTGCTTGGTCGGGTACGCCGACAGCACCAGCGCGAGCCGCTTCTCGGAGTTGGGAGTTCGGCGGAGCCGGGCGTGCGCCAGGGCGGTCCGCGCGACCCGGTCGGTGCGCTCGGGGTCGGCGACGTAGCGGGGGAGCCCGTCGTCGGAGTCGATCTCCTTGAACGAGAACGGCGCGGTGATGATGCGCCCGTCGAACTCGGGGATGGCGATCTGGGTCGCCGAGTCCAGCGGGCTCACCCCGTCATCCGAGCGTTCCCACTCCGCACGGCTGCTCGTCAGACACAGGCCCTGGAGCACCGGGATGTCGAGGGCCGCCATCCGCTCGACGTCCCACGACTCGTCGTCGCCGCCCGCGCTCGCACTCGACGGGACGCTGCCGCCGGCGGCGAGCACGGTGACGACGAGGGCGTCGAGCGTGCCGAGCGCGGCGTACAGCTCGTCGGGCGCCGACCGTAGCGAGCCGGCGAAAATCGGCAGCCCGACCGCCTCTCCGGTGGCGTCGACGGCGTCGGCGAGGGCGTGCACGAAGGCGGTATTGCCGCTCGCCTCGTGGGCCCGGTAGTAGAGGATGCCGATGCGCGCGAGGTCGGTGGTCTCGGCGGTGCCCGTCTCGGCGCGCTCGGCCCAGCCCCAGGCGGGGAGCGGCGCCGGTGGGGCGAACCCGGTTCCGGTGAGCAGCACCGTGTCGCTGAGGAACGCGTGCAGCTGGGCGAGATTAGCTGGCCCACCCTCGGCGAGGTACCGGTGTGCCTCGGCGGCGACGCCCATCGGCACGGTCGAGAGCTCCATCAGCTCGGCACTGGGCTGCTGCTCGCCGCCGAGCATGACCGCCGGGATACCACTGGCCCGCACCCGGGCGAAGCCGGTGCACAGGTCCTGCGGTGAGCCGAGGATGCGGCCGACCACGAGGTCGCACCCGTCGATGACCTCGGCCATCGACTGGTGGCCCGGACGGGCCGGGTTGGCCCCGACCCAGGCGGCGCCGGAGGCGCGGGCCGAGAGCAGATCGGTGTCTGACGTGGACAGCAGCGCGATGCGGCGCGGCGACTCGGGCATGAGCCGGTTCCTCCTGGCGGGGTTCTCGCCCCGTCGATCGGTCGGGAAACCTCGTGGGCCGTGTCTGGCTGCGTCGCGGGCGACGTCACAGTGGCGGAACCGCCCCGGAGTCTCACCGGGTTCCAACGTCACGAGGTCTGGTGCGACCAACCTACGCCGAACCCTCGCGCGCGCGTCATCCCACCCGTCCGCCGCCGGCTCGTCCGCCGCCGGCTCGTCCGCCGCCGGCTCGTCCGCCGCCGGCTCGGCCGCCGCCGGATTCGTCGCTCGTCCTTCGACCGGCCTACTCCTAACTGCGCCCGGGGGTTGATGCTCACTAGATCTTCGGGTTCGGTCATCCGCGTACGACGACTCGTGCGAGCACCGCGAGACGACTACCGACGAGAGGAGAGGTGATGAGGCGTTCGGTGAGCATGGTCGCTCGTCTGGCCGCCGGAGTGGCGGTGGCTACCGCTGGTCTGGTCACCGCACCGGCGACGCAGGCGGCGGTGGAGACCGGCGGTACGGACCTGTTCGACCGCCCCGGCTACGACTACGCACCGTCGGTGATCCAGGAGGGTGACGTCCGGCGGATCTGGTGGTGCGGGCAGACCACGACATCGGACGGGTTCGCCACCGACGCGATCTTCTACGCGGAGCAGGACGTGGCGACCGGTGAGCTGACGCCTCCGCAGCAGGTGCTCACGCCCTCCCCGAGCGCCGTGACCTGGGACCGGTCGTACATCTGCGACCCGTCGGTGATCCGCGGCGAGTTCGTCAACCCCGATGACGGGCAGAGCTACACCTACGCCCTCTACTACACCGCCACCGACCGCGGCCCGGGCACGTCGTATGCCGGCACGCCCCTGGACGGTACGAACAACCGGATCGGCATCGCGTACTCCGATGACGGGAGGACCTGGGTTCGTGACAGCGCCAACCCGGTGATCTCGCCGCAGATCTCACCGACCGACGCCTACGGAGCCGGTCAAGCGTCGACCTACTCCGCCGACGGGCGGGCCGGCATCACGGTGACCTACCACGACAACTCGGTGGCGGAGGGCACCAACATCTGGCGCCGCACCAGTACGGACGGCCGGTCGTTCAGTGCACCGGAGCCGGTGTCGGCCGCCGGGCTGGACGTCACCGGTGACCTGGCGAAGAGCTCGAACCTCGACATCGCGTTCGACTCGGTCAACCGGTACTGGTACGGCGCGTGGCCGCTCCCAGGGCGTACTGGCGACCGGGACACCTACCGCCTGGTCGTCGCGCGGATGCCGGAAGCCTCCTTTCCGAGCGGGACGTGGGAGAAGCTCGGCTTCATCGACTCGAACGAGACCGGCGGCCACCTGAACCACAGCCCCGGCCTGGTCCGCGACGGTTTCGGCAACGTCGACCCGACCCTCCCGGACGTCGAGCTGCTCTTCGCGAGCGGCGGCAACCAGCCCGACAGCTGGAACCTGCGACGCGCCGTATGGCAACCGACCCCCACGACGAAAGCCCTGAGCCGCTACTACGACCGGAGCGCCGACCTTCACCAGGTGACCACCGGCGCCGCCCGCCCCGGGATGAGCCTGGAGGCGCCGCTCGGCTATCTGTCCCAGGCACCCACGGACGGCACGGTGCCGCTGTACTCGTGCCGGTCCGGGAGCGTCGACCATTTCGTCTCGCTCCGGGCGGACTGCGAGGGACAGACCGCCCTCGGCGTCAACGGGTACCTCCACACCAGCGCACCGATGGGTATGTCGACCGCACCGATCTACCGGTGTCGCACCGCCGAGGGGCACCTCGTCAGCCTGCAGAGCGACTGCGAGGGCCTGGTCGTGGAGTCGACACTCGGCTGGATCCGTACTCAGCCGTGAGTCGGAGGGTCGCGAGCCGGACCAGTCCCATGGGTCGAAGTACCCATTGAAATCCGTTCCGTAGCAACGGTTCTCGTCAGCGGGCTGCGTTGTTCGTGAGTAGCACCGTCTCTAGCGTGGAGTGGGACGCGATGAGTGAGCCGGCGACGACCGGAACGGCCACGGTCCTGCATCGCACGACGCGAGGGTTCGGATGAGGAGATTCGGGTGACGGCGACTGGAGACCACCTGGCGAGCTACCGGGGCCGGGCGACGCATCCGCCGGTGGTACTGGCCGGTGGTGGTTTCGCCGGTGCCCTCGCCACCGCACGTTCGGTCGCCGGCCTGACTCAGGAGCAGCTCGCCGAGCGCGCCGGCCTCTCGGCTCGCGGCGTGGGCCACCTCGAACGGGGTTCACGCACCCGGCCGCGTCGAGACACCGTGCGCCGGCTCGCGAACGCTCTCGGTCTCCAGGCAGGAGAACGCGAGGCTCTCGAGCGGGCGGCCGGGTTCGTGGGGCCGGCATCGCCGTCGGTGGCGCGAGGGCCAGGCCGGGCGGCTCGTTCACGGCTCGGTGCACCGTCGGACCGCGACCTGGTGCACGAGCTGCTGAGCACGCCGCGGCCTCTCCTGCGCCTCGTCGCGGTGCCACGCGGACCCCGGCGTACCTCGCTGATGCGGTGTGCTGCCGAAGCCGGTCACGGAGGCGGCCGGACCACGGTCAACCTTCGTCCCGGCGCGTCCGGTCCGGTGGCCGAGGTGCCGCTGCACCTCGTGCGTGGCCTGGGCTCGCGGACCGGTCCGACGCTCTCCCGCCGCTGGCAGGTGGGCGGCCCGCAGCACCAGGCGATGCTCGTGGTCGTCGATGGTCTGGATCTGGCCGATGACCACATCGTCGACCTCGTCGAGGACCTGGTGTCGTCTGGTCGAGCGACCGTGGTCGCGACCGTCGACCCGCACGGATCGCCGATGGCCGGGTCGGCGGGTCACCGAGCCACCTATGCCTGGCGCGCTGTCTCGCGGCTGCGTACGCGCGGACAGGTGCTCGTCCACCGTTCGATCGTCTCCGCAGTGGGGGAGTGAAGCGGTCGACCGCGCGAGTGACGCGGTC
>JBOFLR010000570.1:0-4132 GCA_051657965.1 Dermatophilaceae bacterium | reverse complement strand
GGGTCGAGCCTGCAGTCGATCCCGGCCGGTGTGAAACGCTGAGTCGTCGTCGAGTCACCGCTGGGAGGCGTGGATGCCGGAGCTCCGTCAGCTGCGGGTGTTCGTGGCCGTGGCCGAGGAGCTGAACTTCACCCGCGCCGCGCGGCGGCTGCACCTCGGCCAGCAGGGGGTGTCGAAGTCGGTGCGGGCGCTGGAGCGCGAGCTCGGTGTGCCACTGCTGCGCCGGACCACCCGCGAGGTGTCGCTGACCGCGGCCGGGAAGGCGCTGCTCCGCTCCGGCGTCGCCGTGCTCGCGGCTGCCGACACCGCGTTCGCCGAGGCGTGTCACATCGGCGCGGGCGAGCCGGCCGGCCTCGCTGTCGGGGTCTCACCGGCGCTGTCGTACGGGGAGCGCGACGCCGTCCTGGCCGCCCTCCGGGAGGATGCCGACCACCTCGCCGTCGCGCTGGTCGAGGTCTGGCCACCGCAGGCTCTCGCGATGCTCCGCCGGCGCGAGTTGGACCTGCTGGTCACCCGGGTCGCGCCGGGTGAGGACGACGTCGAGAGCATCGCCATCGGCTCCTCCAGGGCGCACGTGTACGTTCCGTCCGGGCACCGGCTCGCCGAGTCGGGAGGCGCGGTCGAGCCCGCCGACCTCGACGGGGAGCGGCTGCTGACCTGGAACGCTCCCGGCACCCCGCACACCGACCTCCTCCTCGACCGCCTCGCCCAGCGCGGCGCCCGGATGCAGCCGGTCCTCTCCCGGGTCGCCGGCTCCGCGGTCTCCCTGGCCGACCTCGTCGACCTCGACGCGGTGGCGATCGCCCCGGCCGGCCTGCACCACGACGACGACGTCGTCGAGCTCGACCTGGCCCGGGAGATGGCGCTGCCGCTGCAGGTGGCGTGGCTCGCCGGCGCTGTTCCGCCGGCCGTCCGGCGACTCGCCGACGCGGCCGGGGTGCGGCTGCCACCCACGCCCACGACGAGCTGAGCGGGAGGCGCTCGGCAGCCTGCGCGGCGCTCACGGCTCCCGAGGAGCGTGACCCCATGACCCCATAGCGACACGGCCTGCGCGGCTAGCATTATCGCCATGGCAGTGTCGGTGCGTGTGATCCCGTGCCTCGACGTCGACGCGGGCCGGGTCGTCAAGGGGGTCAACTTCGCGAACCTCCGCGACGCCGGCGATCCGGTCGAGCTGGCCCGCCGCTACGGCGAGCAGGGTGCCGACGAGCTGACCTTCCTCGACGTCACGGCCAGCTCCGCCGACCGGGCCACCACCTACGACATCGTCGCCCGCACCGCCGAGCAGGTCTTCATCCCGCTCACCGTCGGCGGGGGAGTGCGCACGGTCGACGACGTCGACCGGCTGCTGCGAGCCGGCGCCGACAAGGTGGGGGTCAACACCGCGGCCATCGCGCGTCCACCGCTGATCGCCGAGATCGCCGACCGGTTCGGCGCCCAGGTGCTCGTGCTGTCGGCCGACGTGCGACGGCGTCGCGACGAACACGGCTCTCCCGCAGGTGGTTTCGAGGTCACCACGCACGGCGGGCGCACCGGCACCGGCCTCGACGCCGTCGAGTGGTGTGCCCGCGCGGAGCAGCTCGGCGCCGGTGAGATCCTGCTCAACTCGATGGACGCCGACGGCACCGAGAACGGCTTCGACCTGGAACTGATCCGGCTGGTGCGTGCCGAGGTGGGGGTGCCGGTCGTCGCCAGCGGCGGCGCGGGTGCCGTGGAGCACTTCGTGCCCGCGGTGCAGGCGGGCGCCGACGCCGTGCTCGCCGCGAGCGTCTTCCACTTCGGCACACTGACCATCGATGACGTCAAGGACGCCCTCGACGCCCACGGCCTGCCGACCCGCCGCGCCGTCACCCACTGAGACCGCCGCGCCGTCACCCACTGACGACCGCTGGGCCTCACCCACTGAAGACCGCCGGGCCAGCGCCCGGGAGGACCCGTCCGGAGCCTGCCGGTCCGGCCGGCACCCGTGGACCACGCCCGGAGTCGGTGCCCCGTCACGACCGCCGACCGGATGCCGCGGCAGGCACGGCAGAATGAGCAGGTGACCCCGGCTCCATCCGCCCCCGGTTCCACGACCCTCGACCCCGCCGTCGCCGCTCGCCTGCGCCGCGACCCCGCCGGCCTGGTGCCGGCGGTCGTGCAGCAGCACGACAGCGGCGAGGTGCTGATGCTCGGCTGGATGGACGACGAGGCGCTGCACCGCACCCTCACGACGGGCCGGGCCACGTACTGGTCGCGAAGCCGCGCGGAGTACTGGCGCAAGGGCGACACCTCCGGGCACGTCCAGCAGGTGCGGTCGGTGGCCCTCGACTGCGACGGCGACACCCTGCTGGTCCGCGTCGACCAGGTCGGCGCCGCCTGCCACACCGGCGACCACACCTGCTTCGACGCCGGCGTCCTCCTCCCCGCCGCCCCGGCGGGAGAGCCCGGATGACGACCACGGCCGGCGAGCGGTCGTCATCCGCGTCGGTGCAGGCGCCCGACCTCGCGTTCGGTCGCACCTGGCCCTCGCTCGACGTGTTCGGGGTGCTCGCCCGCGACCGCCGCGTCATCCCCGTCGTCCGCCGGCTGATGGCCGACGGCGAGACGCCGGTCGGCCTGTACCGCAAGCTCGCGGGGGAGCGGCCGGGCACGTTCCTGCTCGAGTCGGCCGACCACGACGGTGTGTGGTCGCGGTGGTCCATCGTCGGCGCGGCGAGCCGGGCCACGCTCACCGAGGTGGGCGGCCAGGCACACTGGGTCGGCGAGCCGCCCGCCGGGGTCCCGACCGAGGGACCGGCCACCGAGGTCCTGCGGGCCACGATGGCGGCGCTGGCCACCGAGCCGGTGGCCGGCCTGCCCCCGCTCACCGGCGGCATGGTCGGCGCCATCGGCTACGACGCCGTGCGGCACTGGGAGCGGGTCCCCGACGACAACCCCGACGACCTCGGCCTGCCCGAGCTCTCGATGCTGCTCGCCACCGACCTCGCCGTGCTCGACCACGCCGACGGCTCGGTGCTGCTCGTGGCCAACGCGGTGAACTACGACGACACCGACGACCGCGTCGAGCAGGCCTGGGCGGATGCCGTGGCGCGTCTCGACGTCATGACCGCGGCGCTCGCCGCGCCCGCGCCGAGCACCGTCGCCGTCGTCGACGAGACGGCGGCGGAGACTGCGCTGGCCGGCGTGCGCACGAACACCTCCCGCGAACGGTACGAGGAGATGGTCGAGCTCGCCAAGGAGGACATCCGCGCCGGTGAGGTGTTCCAGGTGGTGCTCTCGCAGCGGTTCTCCATCGACTGCCCGGCCGACCCGCTCGAGGTCTACCGCGCCCTGCGCGCCTCGAACCCCAGCCCGTACATGTATCTGGTCCGGCTCCCGACGCCGCAGGGCGGGTCGTTCTCGGTGGTCGGCAGCTCACCGGAGGCGCTGGTACGGGTCACCGGCGACCGGGCCATCACGCACCCGATCGCCGGTTCGCGCCCGCGCGGGAAGACCCCCGAGGACGACGTGCGGCTCGCCGACGAGCTGCTCGCCGACCCCAAGGAGCGCGCCGAGCACGTGATGCTCGTCGACCTCGGCCGCAACGACCTGCAGCGCGTGTGCCGGCCCGGCACCGTCGACGTCGTCGAGTTCATGCACGTGCGGCGGTACAGCCACGTCACCCACCTCGAGTCCACGGTCACCGGCGACACCCGTCCCGGGGTCGCCGCCTACGACGTGCTCGCCTCGACGTTCCCCGCCGGCACCCTCTCCGGTGCGCCCAAGCCGCGGGCGATGGCGTTGATCGACCACTACGAGAGCTCACGGCGCGGCGTCTACGGCGGGGTGGTCGGCTACCTCGACTTCCACGGCGACCTCGACATGGCCATCGCCATCCGCACCGCCGTGGTCAAGGACGGCATCGCCCACGTGCAGGCCGGCGCAGGCATCGTCGCCGACTCGGTACCGGCGAGCGAGCACGCCGAGTGCGAGGCCAAGGCCGCGGCGGTCCTTCGCGCGGTGGCCATGGCATCCGCGCTCCGTACGGTGACGGGCGGATGACGTGACGCGGCTCAGGCGCAAGGGTCCGGTCGCGCTGCTCGGCCTGGTCGCCGCCGTGGGCATGCTCGCCGCCGGGTTCCAGCCGTGGGCCACCGGTGCGGTCGACGAT
>JBOFLR010000569.1:0-9350 GCA_051657965.1 Dermatophilaceae bacterium | reverse complement strand
CCGCACCTGCGGGTCGTCGGCGAAACGCACCAGCTGCTGGATCAGCTGCTTGCCGGTCTCGTCGGCGGGGTGCGACTTCCCGGCGATGACGAGCTGCACCGGACGGGCCGGGTCGAGCAGCAGGGCCTTGAGCCGCGCCGGGTCGCGGAGCATCAGCGTGAGCCGCTTGTAGGTGGGCACCCGGCGGGCGAACCCGATGGTGAGCACATCGGGGTCGAGCACGTCGTCGACCCAGCCCAGCTCGGCCGGCGACGCGCCCCGCTCGAGCCAGGAGTCGCGCGTGCGCCGCCGGGCCTCCTCGACCAGCTGGAGGCGCAGCCCACGCTTGGTCGCCCACATCGCGTCTCGGGGCACGGCGGCCAGCGCCTCCCAGGACTCCTGGGTGTCGAGGTCACCGGCGGTGGTGTGCGCACGGGCGAGCTCGACCACCTGGGCGTCGACCCAGGTCGGCCCGTGCACGCCGTTGGTGATCGAGGTGATCGGGACCTCGGCGTCGTCGAAGCCCGGCCACAGCCCGTCGAACATCTCGCGGCTGACCATGCCGTGGAGCTGTGAGACCCCGTTGGCGCGCTGGGCGAGCCGCAGCCCCATCACAGCCATGTTGAACATGCCGGCCGAGCCGCCCTCATAGGTCTCGGCGCCGAGGGCGAGCAGCCGGTCGACCGGCACGCCGGGAAGCGCCTGCGGGCCACCGAGATACTGCTCCACCAGGGAGGTCTCGAACCGGTCGATACCGGCCGGCACCGGCGTGTGCGTCGTGAACACCGTGGCACCGCGCACCGCTTGTAGCGCATCGTCGAACGTCATCCCCTCGGCCACGACGAGTTCGCTGATCCGCTCGATGCCGAGGAACCCGGCGTGTCCCTCGTTGGCGTGGTACACGTCGGGGGCGGGTGCGCCGGTGAGCCGGGACCAGAGCCGCAGCGCCCGCACGCCACCGATGCCGAGCAGCATCTCCTGCTGCAGCCGCAGCTCGCCACCACCGCCGTACAGCCGTTCGGTGACGCGGCGGCCGGCCTCGTCGTTGGCCTGCACGTCGGTGTCGAGCAGCAGCAGCGGCACCCGGCCCACCTGGGCGCGCCAGAGCTGGGCATGCAGGGCGCGCCCACCCGGCATCCCGACCGTGACCGTCGCAGGCGTGCCGTCGGCGTCGCGCACCAGCGACAGGGGCAGACCGTCGGGGTCGAGCACCGGGTAGGTCTCCTGCTGCCAGCCGTCGCGGTTGAGGCTCTGGCGGAAGTAGCCGGTGGTGTAGAACAGGCCGACACCGACGATCGGCACGCCGATGTCGGAGGCGGACTTCAGGTGGTCGCCCGCGAGGATGCCGAGCCCGCCGGAGTACTGCGGGAGTGCCGCGGTGATCCCGAACTCGGCGCTGAAGTACGCGACGGATGACGGTACGCCCGCCTCCTGCTCACGCCCCCACCGCTGGTACCAGCGGTCCTCGCCGAGGTAGCGGTCGAGTTCCTCGCGCGCGGCGAGGACCCGGGCGACGAAGTCGGCGTCGCCGGCAAGCCGCTCCAGCTCCTCGGGCGAGACGGCCGAGAGCATGGCCACCGGGTCCTGCCCGACCTCGGCCCAGCGGTCGGCGTCGATCGACGCGAAGAGGTCGCGCAGCGGTGCGTGCCAGCTCCAGCGCAGGTTCGTCGCGAGGTCACCGAGCGCGGCGACCGGCAGGGGGAGGACGGGACGGACGCTGAAGCGTCGGATGGCCTTCACGAGCACGCATCGTAGGCGAGGCCGGCGTCCCTCTCGTCATCGTCTTGCGCCCGCCGTCCGGTTCTTGCAGCGACCAGGACGCGTGGTGGTCGCACGGAGCCGAAGAACGCACGGCAGGACCGACGCCGGCTGTCGGCCTGCGGTCAAGAGTCGTCGGTGTGGCCCGGAGCCGCTGTCGTCATCCGGGAGCCGTCGACCTGTAGCGTCGCGCTGTGACCGGTGCACCCCGAACGCGCAGCCCCCAGCAACCCGTCGGACGCATCCCCGTGCTCGACGTCGCACCGTGCGTCGACGGTGGCGCCCGGCCCGCGAAGGCGGTGGTCGGCGAAGAGTTCGACGTGACCGCCACCGTGTTCCGCGAGGGCCACGACGCGGTGGCCGCCACGGTGGTGCTCACCGACCCCGGCGGGCGCGACCGGCACCTGCCGATGACGTGCACCAACCCCGGCCTGATGACGTGGGCCGCGCGGGTCTGCGCCGACGCCGAGGGCTGGTGGTCCTACCGCGTCGAGGGATGGAGCGACCCCTACGGATCCTGGGACCACGACGCCACGATCAAGGTTCTCGCCGACATCGACACCGAGCTGATGCTCGAGGAGGGCGCCCGCGTGCTCGAGCGCGCCGTCGCCGAGGTGCGGCGCACCACGGCGCAGGCGCGCGTCATCCGGGATGCCGTGGCGCGCCTGCGCGACCCGACCCGGCCGGCGGTGGAGCGGCTCGAGGCGGGCACCGCCGACGCGGTGCGGAGCGAGCTACGGCAGCGCCCGCTGCGCGACCTGGTGAGTCCGTCACCCGGGCTGTCCCTGCTCGTGGAGCGCGAGCGCGCTCTGGTCGGTGCCTGGTACGAGATCTTCCCGCGCAGCGAGGGCGCGCGCTACGACGAGGCCGAGCACCGGTGGGAGAGCGGCACCCTACGCACGGCCGCGACGCGCCTTCCGGCCATCGCCGCCATGGGGTTCGACGTCGTCTACCTCACCCCGATCCACCCCATCGGGCAGACCGCCAAGAAGGGCCCGAACAACACCCTCGACGCCCGGCCGGAGGACCCCGGCAGTCCCTACGCGATCGGCTCGGCCGACGGCGGGCACGACGCGATCCACCCCGACCTCGGCACCTTCGACGACTTCGACGCCTTCGTCGCCGAGGCGGCCCGGCTGGGGATGGAGGTGGCGCTCGACCTCGCGCTGAACTGCTCGCCCGAGCACCCCTGGGTGACCAGCCACCCGGAGTGGTTCACCACCCGCGCCGACGGCACCATCGCCTACGCCGAGAACCCGCCGAAGAAATACCAGGACATCTACCCGCCGAACTTCGACAACGACCCGACCGGCCTCTACGCCGAGGTGCGCCGCATCGTGCAGGTGTGGATCGACCACGGCGTCACCCTGTTCCGCGTGGACAACCCGCACACCAAGCCGGTCGAGTTCTGGCAGTGGCTGATCGACGACGTCGCCCGCGACCATCCCGAGATCGTCTGGCTCGCCGAGGCGTTCACCAAGCCGCCGATGATGCACACCCTCGCCAAGGTCGGCTTCCAGCAGAGCTACACCTACTACACGTGGCGCACCACCGCGGCGGAGCTGCGCGAGTACCTCACCGAGCTGTCCGGCGACGCGGCCGCGTACATGCGGCCGTCGTTCTGGCCGACGACGCACGACATCCTCACGCCCTACATGCAGTTCGGCGGGCCGGCCGCGTGGAAGGTGCGCGCCGTGCTCGCCGCCACGCTGGTGCCGACCTACGGCATCTACGCCGGCTACGAGCTGATGGAGCACGTGGCCCGCCCCGGGGTCGAGGAGCAGATCGACAACGAGAAGTACGAGTACAAGGACCGCCGCTGGGCCGACTACGAGCCGGGCGGGCCCAAGGAGGGCCAGTCGCTCGCGGGCTGGCTGACGATGATCAACGACATCCGGCGCGCGCACCCCGCGCTGCACCGGCTGCGCGACATCCGCTTCCACCACGTCGACGACGAGAACTTCCTCGCCTTCTCCAAGCGCAGACGGATGCCGGACGGCACCGACGACGTCGTGCTCGTCGTCGCCAACCTCGACCCGCACTCGACCCGGGCGAGCACACTGCGCCTCGACATGCCGGCCCTGGGCTTCGAGCCCGGTGACAGCATCCAGGCGCACGACCTCGTCACCGGTCAGGTGTGGACCTGGCAGCGCGACGTCTACGTGCGGCTCGGCCCCGAGGTCGAGCCCGTGCACATCGTGGTGGTCCGGAGGCCCTGGTGACGGTGATCCCCGGACTGGGGCACTCCGCCCCCGGCCTCGGCGCCAACCAGCCCGGTCTCCGGCACGACCCCGAGTGGTTCCGCACCGCGGTCTTCTACGAGGTGCTCGTGCGCGCCTTCGGCGACAGCAACGCCTCGGGCGAGGGCGACTTCGCCGGCGTCATCGCCCGCCTCGACTACCTCCAGTGGCTCGGCATCGACTGCCTGTGGGTGCCGCCGTTCTACGCCAGCCCGCTACGCGACGGCGGCTACGACATCTCCGACTACACCCAGGTGCTCCCCGAGTTCGGCACGCTGCCCGAGTTCACCGAGCTGATCACCCAGGCGCACGCTCGCGGCATCCGGATCGTCACCGACCTGGTCATCAACCACACCAGTGATCAGCACCCCTGGTTCCAGGCCTCGCGCAGCGACCCGGAGGGGCCGTACGGCGACTTCTACGTGTGGAGCGACACCGACGACCGGTACACCGACGCCCGGGTGATCTTCGTCGACACCGAGACCTCGAACTGGACCTTCGACCCCATCCGCCGGCAGTTCTTCTGGCACCGGTTCTTCGGCCACCAGCCCGACCTCAACTTCGAGAACCCCGCGGTGCACGAGGCCGTGTTCGATGTCGTGCGGTTCTGGATGAGCTTGGGTATCGACGGCTTCCGGCTCGACGCCATCCCCTACCTGTACGAGGAGGAGGGGCACACCGGCGAGAACCACCCGCGCACCCACGAGTTCCTCGTGGCGTTGCGGGCGATGGTCGACGTGGAGTTCCCGGGCCGGGTGCTGCTCGCCGAGGCCAACCAGCCGCCACGCGACGTGGTCGACTACTTCGGCACCGAGGAGGCGCCGGAGTGCCAGATGTGCTTCCACTTCCCGGTGATGCCGATGCTCTACTACGCGCTGCGGGAGGAGAAGGCCGCGCCGATCGTCGACGTGCTCGCCGACACCCCGCCGATCCCGGCCGGCTGCCAGTGGGGCACGTTCCTGCGCAACCACGACGAGCTCACCCTGGAGATGGTCAGTCCCGAGCAACGGGCCGCGATGTACGGCTGGTACGCGCCCGACCCCCGGATGCGCGCCAACGTCGGCATCCGGCGCCGGCTGGCGCCGCTGCTCGACAACAGCCGCCCCGAGATCGAGCTGGTCCACGCCCTGCTGCTGTCGCTGCCCGGATCGCCATGCCTCTACTACGGCGACGAGATCGGCATGGGCGACAACATCTGGCTGAACGACCGCGACGCCGTGCGCACGCCGATGCAGTGGACCCCCGACCGCAACGCCGGCTTCTCGCACGCCGACCCCGGCAAGCTCTACCTGCCCGTGGTGCAGTCGCTCGTGCACCACTACACGCACGTCAACGTCGAGGCGCAGATGGCGTCGGGCTCCTCACTGCTGCACTGGGTCCGCGGCGTGCTGGCAGTACGCCGTGAGCACCCGGTGTTCGGGCTGGGCGATCTCACCGTCTGCGACTCCAGTCACGAGCGCATCCTCGCGTTCGTGCGGGTCGACCAGCGCGACCGCGATCAGGAGGACCGCTCCGCACGAGCGGTGCTCTGCGTCAACAACCTCTCGTCGCGGCCACAGGCCACGACGGTCACCCTGCCCGATGAGTTCGCCGGCTGGCACACTCGAGACCTGTTCGGCGGCAGCGGTTTTCCGGATATCTCGGATGACGGCGAGCTGCACCTCACGCTCGGGTCGCGCGACTTCTTCTGGCTCGCGCTCGAGCCGGCGGGAGGCGGCCGTGGCTGAGTTCCACCACGACGCGACGCTCACACCGAGCAAGCTCGAGCTGCTCGAGGCCTGGATCGGCGGCCAGCGCTGGTACGCCGCCAAGGGTCGCCGGCCGCGGCTGCGCCGGGTGGGCCGCTGGCGGCTCGACGACCCGGCCGGCGAGGTCGGGATCGAGACCCTCGTCGTCGCCGACGTCGGCGGCGCCGAGCCGGTGGTCTACCAGGTGCCGCTCACCTATCGCGCCGAACCGCTCGGCGGTGCCGACCACGCTCTTGTCGGAGTCGCCGAGCACTCGGCGCTCGGGCGGCGGTGGGTCTACGACGCGCCTCACGACCCGGCGTACGCCGCGCAGCTGCTCGAGCTCGTGCAGGGCCGCGTGCGGGCCCGGTCCGGTTCGCGGTCGAACACCGACGACGACAGCGTGCACGGTGTGCCACAGCGGAGCTGGTCCACGCAGGTGCGCGTCCGCACGTCGCGCGTGCTGTCCGGAGAGCAGTCCAACACTTCGATCGTGGTCGACACCGACGCGGCCGACGGCATGCGGCGTCCGGTCGTCGTCAAGGTGTTCCGCATGCTCTCCCCCGGCGACAACCCCGACGTCGTGCTCCAGGGCGCGTTGGTGGACGCCGGGTCGACCCGCGTGCCCGCCGTGGTCGGCGCGGTGACCGGGTCGTGGCGGCACCCGGGCAGCGACGGTGACCTCCCGTCATCCGGCCATCTCGCCGTCGCCCAGGAGTTCCTGCCCGGCGTCGAGGACGCCTGGCTGGTGGCGACGCGGGCGGTCGAGGAGGGCCGTGACCTGTCCGGACCGGCGCGGACGCTCGGCGAGGCGACGGCCGAGGTGCACGGCGCGCTGGCCGACGCGCTCGGCACCTCACCCACGACATCGGCACAGGCCGACGCCGTCATCGCCGGGATGCACCGGCGTCTCGACGCCGCAGTCGATGCCGAGCCGGCCCTGGAGGGGGTGCGGGAGGCCGTCGGCACCGTGTTGGAGTCGGCACGGTCGGCGAGCTGGCCTGCGCTGCAACGCATCCACGGCGACTACCACCTCGGCCAGGTGCTCCACTCCGTGGATCGGGGCTGGGTGCTCGTCGATTTCGAGGGCGAGCCGCTCCGGCCGCTCTCGGAGCGCTCGCTGCCCGACCAGTGGATCCGCGACGTCGCCGGCATGCTGCACAGCCTCGACTATGTCGGCGGCAGGTGGGAGCAGCTGCACGGCGGCTCCGCGCGCAGCTGGGTCACGGCCGCACGAGCGTCCTTCCTCGACGGTTACGCGGCTCGGTCCGGCGAGGACCTCCACGAGCACCGCGTGCTGCTCGCGGCGTTCGAGCTGGACAAGGCGCTCTACCAGCTCGTCTACGAAGCCCGGAACCGGCCGGCGTGGCTCGACGTCTCGCGCGCCGCGGTCCGGCGACTCACCGCGCGGCGGTCCGCCGACCCCACCACCGCAGGAGGTCCCTCGTGACACCCACCCCTACGCCCGAGGTCGGCGGTGCCATCGCCGCCCTCGTCCAGGGCCGACACCAGCAGCCCCACGACCTGCTCGGCCAGCACCTGGAGCCGGAGGGCCTGCGGATCCGCGCACTGAAGCCCCTCGCCGAGTCGGTACGGGTGCGCTTCGAGGACGGTGAGGAGCTGCCGCTCGCCCACGAAGCCGAGGGCGTCTGGACCGCAGTGCGGTACGACGCCACCCGCACCATGGACTACCGGCTGGTCGTCACGTGGGCTGACGGCGTGGAGCATTTGCAGGACGACCCGTATCGGTTCGCCCCGACCCTCGGGGAGGTCGACCTGCACCTGGTCGGCGAGGGCCGGCACGAGCAGCTGTGGACCGTGCTCGGCGCCCGGGTGCGCGAGTACCCAGGACCGATAGGCGCGGTACGTGGCGTCTCCTTCGCCGTGTGGGCCCCACGGGCCAAGGCGGTTCGCGTCATCGGCGACTTCAACGGATGGGACGGACGAGTCCACCCGATGCGCCTGCTCGGGAGCTCCGGCGTATGGGAGCTGTTCGTCCCCGGTGTCGATGCGGGCGCGGTCTACAAGTACGAGATCCGCGGCGCCGACGACGTCGCGCGCACCAAGGCCGACCCGCTCGCCCGCCGGACCGAGACCCCACCCCGGACCGGATCCGTGGTCGAGGAGACGACCTACACCTGGGGCGACCGGGAATGGATGACGGCGCGCGCCTCGCGCGACCCGCACACCGGCCCGATGAGCGTCTACGAGGTGCACCTCGGCTCGTGGCGGCAGGGGCTGTCGTACCGAGAGCTCGCCGAGCATCTCGTCAACTACGTCGTCGACCTCGGCTTCACCCACGTCGAGCTGCTCCCGGTGATGGAGCACCCCTACGGGCCGTCCTGGGGCTACCAGGTCACCGGATACTACGCGCCCACCGCACGCTTCGGCCCTCCCGACGACTTCCGCCACCTGGTGGACACGTTGCACCAGAACGGGATCGGCGTCATCCTCGACTGGGTGCCGGGGCACTTCCCGCGCGACGAGTTCGCCCTCGCCCGGTTCGACGGCCTGCCGCTGTACGAGCATCCGGACCCGCGACGCGGCGACCAGCCCGACTGGGGCACTCACGTGTTCGACTTCGGCCGGCTCGAGGTGCGCAACTTCCTCGTCGCCAACGCGGTGTACTGGCTCGAGGAGTTCCACGTCGACGGCCTGCGGGTCGACGCCGTCGCCTCGATGCTCTACCTCGACTACTCCCGTCGCGACGGCGAGTGGGTGCCCAACGTGCACGGCGGGCGGGAGCACCTCGAGGCGATCACGCTGCTCCAGGAGGCCAACGCCACCGCGTACAAGCGGGTGCCGGGCGTCGTCACCGTGGCCGAGGAGTCGACGTCGTGGCCCGATGTCACCCGGCCCACCGATGTCGGCGGCCTGGGCTTCGGCCTGAAGTGGAACATGGGCTGGATGAACGACACGCTCCGGTACCTGCACGAGCAGCCGGTGCACCGGCAGTACCACCACGGCCTGCTCACGTTCTCGCTCATGTACGCCTTCAGCGAGAGCTTCCTGCTGCCGATCAGCCACGACGAGGTGGTGCACGGCAAGGGCTCGCTGGTGACCAAGGTGCCGGGGCCGCTGCCCGACCAGCTGGCGACCGTGCGGGCGTTCCTCGCCTACATGTGGGCGCACCCGGGCAAGCAACTGCTCTTCATGGGCTGCGAGTTCGCCCAGACGGCCGAGTGGGCCGACTCGCGCTCGCTCGACTGGTGGCTGCTCGACCACGCGGCGCACTACCGGGTGCACAACCTCGTCAAGGAGCTCAACGCGCTCTACCGGGCGCACCCCGCGATGTGGGCCCTGGACGCCGACTCGGCCGGGTTCCGCTGGCTCGACGCCGACGACGCCGCCGGCAACCTGCTCTCCTTCGTCCGTTTCGCCGAGCGCGACAGCGGCCGAGGCGACGTGCTCGCCGCCGTCGTCAACTACAGCGGCGAGGACAAGGAGTGGGTCCGCATCGGTGTACCGCGCGACGGCCGATGGGTCGTCGCGCTCGACACGAGCGGCTTCGACGAGCACAGCACGCCGAGTCAGGCCGGCCGGGTCCTCGAGACCGATCACCGGCCATGGCAGGACCAGCCTTTCTCGGTGACCGTGCGCGTCGCCCGGCTGTCGGCGCTCTATCTCGTCCCGGACCCTGGACCGA
>JBOFLR010000568.1:0-5822 GCA_051657965.1 Dermatophilaceae bacterium | reverse complement strand
CCCGCCCGGTTCGGGACGGCCGCGCCGACCGAGGCTCCGGCGGTGTCCAGCCGCACCATCGCGCTCGTGGGGACCGCGGTCTGGGCCTCGGCCCTGGTCGTGGTCCTCGCCGTGCCCGCGCTGCACACCGGTGAACGGTCCTGGTGGCCGTGGACCTGCGTCACGGGGATGGCGCTCGGCCTGTTCGCGTGGTGGTTCGTGCGCCGAGGCCGCGGCAATGCCGCCGGAGCCTGACCGGCAGCGGCCGCGGAAACCCCGGGTCAGGCGAGATCGAGCCGATAGTCGTCGACGATAGGAGGGGCCACCGACTCCGGCAGCGGCTCCTCGGTGTCGACCTCGGAGTGCGCGCCGCAGCCGTGGTCCAGACTCACGACCCGACCGTCGCTGGGCGACCACTGGTTGGCGCACACACCGAACACGGCACGGAGGGCGCCGCCCATCGGCACGAAGAATCCGCAGGTCGAGCACGGTGCCGGCGCTGCGACCGCCACCGCGGAGGTCGGTCCCGGCTCGCCGTCGTACCACCGGCTGGCGGCCACCTCGCGGCCCTCCGGCGAGAGCACCCGCGGACGTCCCAGCCCTAGTTCCCAGACCGCGACGGCGTCGACGTCGTCGTCGCCCGTGGCCTCGAACCCGGCCTCGAGCAACGGGTCGGCGGCGACGTACGGGGTGAGATCGCCCGGGCCGAGGTCGCCGGGCGCCAATCGCGACGCGTACGGCATCCACGCGGGCGACAGCAGCGCACCGTCACCCGGCACCAGGCTCGTCTCGCACACGGTGACCGTCTTCGACCGGGAGACCCGGGCCACCGACACCGACCACCGCCAGCCGCGGTAGGCAGGACTGAGGCAGGCGAAGTAGTGGGTGGCGAGCCGTTCGTCGGTCATCTCCAGGCCGAGGTGCTCGCCCACGCCGTCGCGGTCGGCGATGGATGACGCCGCCTCCCTGGCGAGGTCGACCGCGCCGGCCAGGGTCGGATCGGTCTTGACCGGGCTCATCGTCGCCGGCTCACAGCTCGAGGTCGGAGGCGACCGCGCGCAGCACCTGGGCGACCTTGTCGCCGTGCGCCTTGTCGGGGAAGTGCCCGCGGCGCAGCGACTCGGAGACGGAGTCGAGCAACTTGATGAGGTCCTCGACGATGACCACCATCTCGTCGGCCGGCTTGCGGTCGCGGACGCGCCGGTTCGTCGCCACCGACGGAGCCGGGTCGAGCAGCCGCACCGAGAGGGCCTGAGCCCCACGGCGGCCCTCGGCGATGCTGAACTCGATGCGCTGGCCGCCCTTGAGGCCGGCGACGCCCGACGGCAGCGCGCTCGCGGGGACGAACACGTCGCCCTCGCCGCCGTCACCGGAGACGAAGCCGAAGCCCTTCTCGGCATCGAAGAACTTCACCTTGCCAGTCGGCACGGTCCACCTCTGTCTGCTGCGTCCGGTCATGGAGCCCACCCGCTCGCCGGGCCGACCGCCCCCAGGCTAACGGGTGCAGCGGCGCCCTCGCCTCCGGGTTGCCCGCCGATGCCCCGCGGCGGGACGCACCCGGGTGACGCGCACGTCATCCGGGAAACCCGGTCGAGCGATGTCGGCGGCCTGTGCCAGCGTTGGCGGAATGCGCGACACCGAGGCCGGCGACACCACTGTCGGGGCCGGGCCGTCGGGATCGGGCGACGTGCCGCCGCCCCCGCTGACCCTGCGAGGGTTCTGGGAGGCCCTCCCCCGCGAGGGCCGCTGGCTCCTCTCGAGCACCGCCTTCTCCACCCTCGGGCGAGGGATGACGCTGCCGTTCACCGTCATCTACCTCACCGAGGTGCGGTCGGTCTCCCTCGACGTCGCCGGAGTGCTCATGGGGCTGATCGCGGCGGTGGCGCTCGTCGTCACGACGCCGGTGGGCGTGCTGACCGACCGGTTCGGCGCCCGGGTGGTCATCGTCGCGGGGCAGGTCGCCCAGATCGTCGGCATGGTCGTCCTCGCCACCGCCACCACGGTGCCGGTCCTCGTGGTGGCGATGAGCCTGCTCGGGGTCAGCTTCGGCGTCAGCTGGCCGGCGTTCAACGCGATGATCGCGAGCATCGTCGGCGGTCGGCTGCGCACCCGGTTCTTCGGCATCAACTTCGCACTGGTCAACCTCGGCATCGGCGTCGGCGGCGTCCTCAGCGGTCTCGTCGCCGATGTCGACCGCCCGATCACCTTCACGGCGCTCTTCCTCACGGATGCCGCGTGCGCGGCGGTGCCGCTCGTGCTCCTGCTCGGACCGCTCCGTCACGTCGCCGGCCGTCCCGAGCCGGTGGCCGCAGCCCTGTCGTCGGGCGACATCGGGTACCTGGCGATGCTGCGACGGCCCGCGGTGCTGTGGGTCACGGTCGTCGCCTTCCTCGCGAGCTTCGTCGGCTACGGCCAGATGGAGGCCGGCTTCCCCGCGTTCGCACGCCAGGTCAGCGAGGTCTCCACTCGCACCGTCGGGTTCGCCTTCGCCGCCAACACCGCGGTCATCGTGTCGCTCCAGTTCCTGGTCCTGCGTCATATCGAGGGCCGGCGCCGCACCCGCGTGTTCGTCCTGATGGTGGGGGTGTGGTCGGTGTCGTGGCTCGTGCTCGGCGCCACCGGACTGGTGGCGGGTACCGGCAACGCCACAGCAGGGGTCATCGTGTTCATGTCGGTCTTCGCGCTCGGCGAGACGCTGCTCCAGCCCACGCTGCCGGCGATCGTCAACGACCTCACCACCGACCGCGAGCGAGGCCGCTCCAACGCGCTGTCGGCGAGCGCGTTCCAGCTGGGCGCGATCACCGCACCCGTCGTGGCCGGCTGGCTGCTCGACCGAGAGCTCGCCGGCGCCTACATCGGCGTGCTGCTGGTGTGCCTCGCCGTCGTCGCCGGGCTCGCGCTCGCGCTCGAGCGGCACATCACCCCGCAGGTCAACGGCGTCGACCAACCCTGACCTCACGACGGTCCGGCCGGTGCAGGACGCACCAACGGTCGATGTCGCCGTCGGGCGATCCCACGTAGGTCTTACCTGCCCTTCCGGCTGCGAGCGACACGGATGAGGACACTCCCCGTCGCGATCGCCACCGCACCCAGCAGCGCCAGCGGCGCCGTGCGCCCCGGACCGGTGTCCGCGAGCGCGTCGGCCGACTGCGCCACCTCAGGGGTCGATCCCTGATCGACCGGCCCGCCCGACACACCTCCTGTGCCTGAACCGCCTCCAGCGCCCGACCCGCTGATCGGGGCTGGCTCGTCGGACGGGCTCGGAGACGCCGACGGGCTCGGGGACGGCGTGGGATCGGGCCCCGGCCGGCAAGCGACGATCTCGACGTACCCGTCGATTCCGTCGTGCAGGCCGGCGACCGCACCCAGGCTGGAGCCGCCGCCACCGCCGGATACCAAGCCTGAGACCGGAGACGAACTGCCGAAGACCCCCATCCCTCCACCACCCCCGCCGCCATACACGCCACCGCCCCCGGCTCCACCTGCGGTCGCGATCAGCAGGTCCCTCGAGAACCAGGGAGTGCTTCGTCCGCCGTCGCCGCCGCGACCGAGCGCGCCGGGCTCGCCGGTGAAGATCGGCAAGCCGGTGTCGTAGGCCGGCTGGAACGTCGGGATGCCGGGAGCGCCGCCGGAGCCCGGGCCGCCGGCCGCTCCCGGCGAGAGCCGGCCCTCGACGTTCTCGTATTGCGGACCGACGTCGCTGACCCTGGTCCGGCCCTCGACGGCCGTCCCGTCGAACGGCTCGTACTGCGTGGCGTCGACCCAGCCCTGCGACGCCCCGCCGGCGGACCCGGCATCGCCGCCGTCGCCGACGAGGTCCGGCGGCATGGGAGTCCCCAACTGGCTCGCGGTTCCCCCGGGGAAGGGCCGCGACCACGAGATCGCTCCGGCACCACCGCCCCCGCCGGCGACCAGCACCCGATCCGCCAGACCGCCACCGGCGACCCGGACGTCCGACGCACCGCCGCCGCCCCCGGGCCGCAGCCCGGTGAGGAGTTCGTCGGGGTAGACGTAGAAGGGTCCGGCGGCCGCGTCTCCTCCACCGTTGGCACCGCCGGCCGGTCCGGAGGCGCCTCCACCGACCGTGACCGCGACGATGTCGCCGGGCTGCACGTCGAGCGAGCCCGTGACCACGGCACCCCGTCCGCCACCCGCCGCTGGCCGCGATCGCCATGGGGTGCCGTCCCCATCGGGAAAGCCGCCGGAGACCGCGTCGCCGCCCCGGCCGCCGGCGAGGGTCGCGCGGACCTCGGTGGTGCCAGGTGGCACCGTCCACTCCACGAGACCGGCCCCCGGATCGTCGAACCGCTCGGTCTCGCACTGTGGCTCGGCTGCGGCGGCGGTCGGGCCGGTGGTGGCGGCAGCGCCCAGCGGCGCGGCGGCGGCTCCGGCGGCCGCCAGGGCAGCGGCCTGTCGGCGGGTCAGCATGTCTCTCGAATTCTCCTCGCACCGCGGCTCGCCGCAACGGCGGCCGATGGACCAGCACCGACACAGCCCCTGACCCGATGCGGACCTGACGACGATACCGACGGGCTCACCTGCCTGCTGCGGAAACGCACGATCGTCGACGCGGTGGTCGATGCGCGGTGCGGATGCCGCGCCGACCGACCGTCACCGTCCTCGCCGGCGAACGCCACCTCGTCGAGCAGGCGAGCGAGCCCGCAGCACGCGGGCCAGCCGGCGACACGCGGGCCAGCCGGCGACACGCGGGCCAGCCGGCGACACGCGGGCCAGCCGGCGCATGCATCATCCACTCGTCGTCGGGCGTGAGCGTCATCCGCCGGTCAGTGCCCGGACCACGCGCGAGGGTGACGGGCGACCGAGGTGGCCGGCGAGCCAGGCGCTCGTCGCTACGAGCGCGTCGAGGTCGACCCCGGTCTCCACGCCGGCACCGTCGAGCGCCCAGACCAGGTCCTCGGTGGCGAGGTTCCCGGTGGCCGACTCCGCGTAGGGGCAGCCGCCGAGCCCGCCCGCCGAAGCGTCGACCACCGTCACGCCGTCCGCGAGCGCGGCCATGGTGTTGGCCAGCGCCTGGCCGTAGGTGTCGTGGAAGTGCACCCCGACGCGCTCGGGGCCGATGCCGACGTCGTCGAGTGCCGCGAGCAGGCGGTGCACGTGACCGGTGGTGCCGACGCCGATCGTGTCGCCGAGGGAGAGCTGATGGCAGCCGAGGTCCATCAGCCGGCGGCACACGTCGACCACCTGAGGTATCGGCACCGTGCCTTCCCACGGGTCGCCGAAGCACATCGATACGTAGGCGCGCACCCACAGCCTCGACGCGAGCGCCCGCTCGACCACCGGCCGGAACATCCGGATCGACTCCGCGACAGAGCGGTTGAGGTTGCGCCGGGCGAACGTCTCGGTGGCGCTGCCGAAGATCGCCACGGCGCCGACACCGGCCGCCAGCGCGCGGTCCAGTCCGCGGGTGTTGGGCACCAGCACCGGTCGGTGCGGTCCGCGGCCGGCGTCGCCGAGAGCCGCCAGGAGCGGCTCGGCATCGGCCAGCTGTGGGACCCACCGCGGGTCGGCGAACGACGTGGTCTCGACCATCGTGAGACCCGCGGCGACGAGCCGGGTCACGAGCTCGGCCTTGACCTCCGCCGGCACCAGGGCCGACTCGTTCTGCAGCCCGTCGCGCGGGCCGACTTCATACACCGTGACCGCGCGCGGCATCGTGGCGTCGACCTCGACCTGCGGCAACGGGAGCCTCACCGGTCGATCCTGACACGCTCCAGGTCACGGGAGCGCCACCCGCTACTGTGTCGCCGCAGAGCACGCCCGCCGGGTGCGGCCGCGAGGACGGAGGGCCATCATGAGCAGTACGGATGACGAGCGCGCGCCAC
>JBOFLR010000567.1:0-3367 GCA_051657965.1 Dermatophilaceae bacterium | reverse complement strand
CTCGTACCGGTCTGGCCGTCGGTGACCTGGACCGGCGTGGTCCCGGGGCTCGGAGTCGTCGACGTCACCGGCGGCGCGCCACCGGTGACCTGCGGTGTCCGCTGGTCCTCCCGCGTGCTGCCCGGCCCGCCGACACCGGTCAGGCCGTCAAGGCCCGAGCCGTCGACACCGGCCAGACCGTCGACACCTCGACGGCGTGGGTCACCGGGGCTCGTCGTGGTGTCCGTCCCGGATGCCGTGTCGGCACCCGACAGCGGCGACACCGCCAGGCTCGACTTGCCTGGTGGAGCCGACCCGAGCTCATCATCCCCGGCGAGTGCCGACGTGGTCGTCGACTGCGAGTCACTCGCGTCGTGCTGTGACATGCCGGTCGTGCCCATCGGGAGTGGCGAGACCTCGGATGACGACGTGTCACCGACATCGGTCGACACCCGCTCGACCGGCTCCTGACGAACCGGCCCGGACGGTTCCGGCGACGTCGGCGAGGCCCCCGGGCTGCCGACCGGCGTGTCGGTGGATGGCGGCGTCCTGGTCGACGAGCCGCGGCGGAACGGCGACACCGTGTCGGTGGGTGTCAGCGATGTGGTCGACGAGCCACGGCGGAACGGCGACACCGTGTGGGTGGGAGGGCTCAACTGGGGATTGACGTCCGGCAGGTCGACACGACGAGTCGGCTCCATCGGCGTCGGCCGGCCGGTGCCGATGGTGGACACCTCGTCCACGACGGGAGTCTCCACCGCGACCCGCGACACCTTGGACGACGTTCCACCGTAGACGTTGTCGGCCACCGCGGTCTTCTGCGTCACCACCGACGGGCTGCCGGCCCGACCGACCTGGGGGATCGCCCAGGTGTCGGGCGACGACGGCGTAGCGCCGCCCCCACTCCCATGCCCGCCACCTCCACCCTCGTGGCCGCCACCTCTCCCACCGCCGCGGCCACCGCCGCCACCTCCACCGCCGCGACCACCCCCACCGCCGCCACCACCCCCGCTGCCGCCGGACGGCGGTCGGTTGTACATCGCCTCGAGCGACCACACGGTCGGATCGTCCCAACGGCCCGACCTGGGCGAACCGCCGGTCGGGAGCACATCGTCGACCTTCGGCTGCTTCCCACCGGCCCGCTTCACGGTGAACGGCCGGTTGGAGGCCTTCGTCGTGCCCTTGCCGAGAGGCACGAACCAGCTCGCCAGCTGGCCCCAGCCCTGCCCGGTCCGGTTCAGGCCCGCCTGACGCTCCTGGTCGTTCTCGGCCGTCATCGAGTCGTGGAAGCCTCCGACGATGTCCTCAGCCCCCGAGTACTTGTACGCCGTCCGCCCGACGGCTCCGACGCCGTCGGTCACGGCCTCCACCGCGGCTCGCCGAGCCTGGCTCTGGCGCTCCGACCCGCTCAGGCCGGGGTCGACGGCATCCCTGACCGTCCGAACCGCGCCGGACACCTGGTCGGCCTTCTCGTCGACCCAGCGCGCCGCCTTGGCGTTCAGCAGGGCATCTCGGGCCGCCTCGCGCTCGGCGGCCGATCCGCCGCTCCACGCCGCCAACTGCTGGTCCAGCTGGCGCCTCTCGTCGCTGAAGTCGAGCGCCTCTGCGGTCATGGCGCTCAGGGAGCCGACCGTGCCGCGCCACAGCCCCTCTCCGATACCACCTGCGAAGTTCCCCAGCCCGCGCACCGGCGCGGGCAGCCCCGACCAGGTCCTCGACAACCCGTCCCTGAGCTCCGACCACCCCGACGGGAGCGCATCCGGCATCGCCGGCGCGTCACGACGCAGCAGTTCGGTGACCAGCTCGACGGCCCAGGCGGCCTCTGCCGCAGCCGCTTTGACCAGCTGCTCGCTGCGCACCGCCTCGAGGTTGGCCTGCGCCACCTCCTGCATCCCCTGGTAGGCACCGTCGCGGACCACCGCGGCCGACATGGGATCGGTGACCAGGGCCCAGCTCTGCTGAGCCCACCGGGTACGGGCCTGCCCGAGCTCCCAGAGCTCGACCGCGTACCGCGCCCTCTGTTGGGCCGCCACCACCACCTGCGGGTACTGCCACAACACGTCGCCCACGCCGCCGACGCCCTCGGCCAGGCCGGCGACGCCCGCGGCCCGAGCCGCCAGGGCCGACCGGGCCGCGTCGGCGTCGGCGCCCTGCCACTCCTCCTCGGTCGGCCTCCCGCCGTCGACGGGTAGCGCCCGGACCATCGACGACACCGCGGCGCACTTGCCCGCCAGGTCGGTCACCAAGCCCGGGTTGATGGCGAGCACCCGGTAGGCGCTCTCGATCGCGTCACCCATCGGCGATCCACCCCTCGCCGGCCACCGGGTCGGGCGCCCGACCCGCGACGTCCACGAACCCGTGCGTCATCTCTTCAACCCCGGGTAACCGACCCCGGCGGTGGGGCGGCCGATCTGCTGCTCGGTGTACGAGTCGGCGGCTCGTTCGCTCGCGTCGCGCCACGAGGCCACCGACTGCTCGACGGTGAGGCCCAACGCACCCAGCGCCGTCGAGTGGGCCTGCGTGGCGGTCGAGACCACTTCGAGGAAGCTCGTGATCGCCGCCATCAGCCGCTCGTCGCCGATGTCGACGGCTCGGACCGCGACGTGGCCCCAGTCCACGCCGTCGAGCGGCGCCACCGCACGCTTCAGGTCATCGGCGCAGCCGTCCATCGACGCTGCACGAGCCAGGACCAGTGGACCATCGATCCAGGTCGTCCCCGCCACAGTGATCCTCCTCGGTCGCACGCTGTCGTGGCACCGTCGTCACGGCCGAACCCGACGTGCTCGGCCTGCGCCGCCGTCGGCCGTCCCGCCTCGCGAGCCACTACTCACGCTATGGCCGCCGTCGGGTCCGGACACCGACACTTCTGCCGACCTCGGGCGACGACGTTTTGCACCTGTCGGTGTCGAGCCGGTCGACGGTGGCAGCGAACGTCGTCTCGTCGGGCTCGTCACAGGCCGACGCACACCGACTTCAGCTCGGTGTACTCGTGGAGCAGCTCCGCGCCGTTCTCCCGGCCCCAACCGGACTGGCCGACACCGC
This sequence comes from Dermatophilaceae bacterium, assembly GCA_051657965.1. GTDB lineage: Bacteria > Actinomycetota > Actinomycetes > Actinomycetales > Dermatophilaceae > JBOFLG01. The sequence continues at coordinate 346 of JBOFLR010000567.1, read as the reverse complement.
CGAAGGGCAGGGCCGGGTCGAACACGTGGAAGCAGTTGACCCACACCGTGCCGGCTCTCAGCCGGGCGGCGAGCCGGTGAGCGGTGGTGACGTCCCGGGTCCACAGTCCCGCGGTCAGCCCGTAGGGGGTGTCGTTGGCGAGCTGGACCGCCTCGTCGAGGTCGTCGAACGGCTGCACCGTGACGACGGGCCCGAAGATCTCCTCCTGGACGATCGCCATGTCGGCACTCACGTCGACCAGCACGGTCGGTTCGAAGAAGTGGCCGTGTGGCAGGTTCGCCGGCCTGGATCCGCCGGTGAGGACCGTCGCCCCCTCGTGGACCGCCCGTCGCACGTGGCCGTCGAC
>JBOFLR010000566.1:0-9898 GCA_051657965.1 Dermatophilaceae bacterium | reverse complement strand
CTGGCCGGCAGGGGTCGACTTCGTCGTCGACGACGCCGTCGCCTACCTCGGTGCACTGCCCGACGCTTCGGTTCAGGCGGTGTTCGCCTCGTACCTGCTGCGGAACGTGCCCGACCGTGACGCCCTCGTCGGCAAGGTCCGCCGCGTCCTGCGACCCGGCGGAGTGCTCGTCGTGCACGACTACTCGGTGGCCGGCAACGCCATGGCCAGGGCCATGTGGGCCGCCGTGTGCCACGGCGTCGTCATGCCGCTCGCCGTGTTGAAACGCTCCGACCTCCCCCTGCACCGCTACCTGTACACCAGCGTCCGCGACTTCGACTCGGTCGCGCGCATCGGCGAGCGGCTGGCCACCACCGGCTTCACCGACGTGCAGCGCGTCGAGCACCCCGGATGGCAGCGCGGGTTGGTGCACTCGATCGCCGCGACGCGCCCGTCATGAGGCTCGCTTCCGGGACGGGCCGCTGGCGGCCGGGGCGCGACGCGCGTGCCGTCTTCCATCCACCTCCGACCCCCAGTGCGCCGGATGACGTTGCGCGCGAACCTGGTTCGCGGCATGTGGTCGTCGTGGGCGGTGGCATCGCCGGGCTCACGGCCGCGCTGGGACTGGCCGAGCGCGGCATCCGGGTCACCGTGCTCGAGCGCGAGGAGCGGCTGGGCGGACGGGTGCGGTCCTGGCCGGTGACGCTCGACGACGGCACGACCAGCCAGATGAGCCGCGGGTTCCACGCCTTCTTCCGGCAGTACTACAACCTCCGCGCGGTGCTGGGCCGCACCGACCCGGCCCTCGAACGGCTACGGGCCCTCGACGACTACCCGCTGGTGCGGCGCGGCGGTGCCGCGGACTCCTTCGCGCGCATCCCGCGCACGCCCCCGGTCAACCTCGCGGCGTTCGTGGCCCGCAGCCCCAGCTTCGACCTGCGCGGGCTGGCGGGCGTCGACGTCGAGGCCGCGCTCGGTCTGCTCGACGTCGACTTCCCGGCCACGTTCCACGAGCTCGACGGGGTGAGCGCCGCCGACGTGCTCGACCGGCTGCGCTTTCCCGAGGCGGCCCGGCATCTCGCGCTCGAGGTGTTCGCGCGGAGCTTCTTCGCCGACCCGAGCGAGTTCTCCGGCGCCGAGCTGGTGGCGATGTTCCACATGTACTTCGTCGGCTCGGCCGAGGGGCTGCTGTTCGACGTGCCCCGCGACGACTACGACTCCGTGCTCTGGGCGCCGCTCGGCCGCCACCTCGCCGGGTTGGGCGTCGACGTGCACGTGGGACGCGAGGTCGCCGGGGTCGGCGAGCGCGGTGACCGACTCGTCGTCGAGCACCGCCCGGCCGGGGCTCACGCCGCATCAGGTGACGCCGCATCAGGTGACCCCGCGTCGGACGCCCCGCCGGATGACACCCCACCGGATGACGCCGCGCCGGCCGAGGAGATCACCGCCGATGCCGTCGTGCTGGCGCTCGACCCCGTGGGCCTGCGGTCCGTGGTCGCCTCCTCGACTGCACTCGGGGGAACAGGCGCCGACGGGGCCGACTGGCGACGGCGGGTGGCCGGCATCCGGTCGGCACCGGCCTTCGCGGTGTGGCGGCTCTGGCTGTCGGGCAAGGTCGAACCGCATCGGCCGCCGTTCCTCGGCACCAGCGGGTACGGGCCGGTCGACAACGTGTCGGTGCTCGAACGGTTCGAGGACCACGCCGCCGGCTGGTCGGCCGCGCACGGTGGCTCCGTGGTCGAGCTGCACGCCTACGCCGTGCCCGACGGCACGGACCGGGGGCACCTCCCGCTTGCGGGGGAGACCGAGCTGAAGGAGTCGATGCGGGCCGAGCTGCACCGGCTCTACCCCGAGACCGCGGCGCTCTCCGTGGTCGACGAGGTGTGGCTGGTCCAGCGTGACTGCGTGCTCGTCGGGCTGGAGCCGTGGCGCTCTCGGCCCGGTGTCGAGACACCCGACCCGCGGGTGGTGCTCGCCGGCGACGCGGTGCGCTGCGACCTCCCGGTGGCCCTGATGGAGCGAGCGGCGACCACCGGCTGGCAGGCCGCCGACCGGCTGCTCACCGGCTGGGGGCTGCCCGGGCACGGAGTGTGGTCGGTGCCGATGCGGTCACGGCTGGGGAGCGTGCCGCGGATGGCGCGCCGCGGCATCCGCGCCTACCGCTCGGCCGTTGGTCGTTGACCGGATGGCAGGGCGGGGACCCGGCCTACTGCACTGCATGGGGGGCGCATCCGGGTTCGCTGTAACGCGGGCTACGGCGCAGTAGTCGGGGTCCTGACCCCCATTACTGCGCCGTAGCCCGCATCGGAGTGGCGCGCGCCGCGTGTGCGGTGTCAGGCGCCGGCGCCGGGTGTGCGGTGTCAAGCGTCGGCGGCCCGGCGGCGCAGCTCGTAGAGGCGCGCGGCGTAGACGAGGTCGTCGGCCCACAGCTGCACCGCGCTGACCCGCATCCCCATCCGCACGAGCGGCGCGAGCCGCTGGGCGATGCGGAAGCCGACCCGCGGCGAGGTGGCGGCCACCACCTCGGTCATCACGGTGCGCGCCGGGTGCACACCGGGCGCGGTGAGCGGCGTCGCATGGGTCTCGACGACACTGCCCACCCCCTCGCCGCCGGTGATGGTCATGACGATGGTGTGCGAGTCGGGGCAGGTGAACTCCGCACGTACCGGCACCGCGTACGTGCGGCCGAGCCGGTACGCGACGTCGAGCACCAGCCGGTCGTCGGTGGACTCCGCGTCGTCGACGCTGAGGTCGCTGAACGCGTACGGGTGCAGCCAGGCGCCGTGCCACGGGTCCAGGCGGTTCTGGATGATGTCGCGCGGCTCGCACGTGGTGGGCAGCGACACGACCGACGAGATCGCCTCCTCGGGACGCGGCCGCGTGGCGAGTACCGGTATGACCGTGGGCTGCACGCCCGGCTCGACCTGCCCGACCCGCACCCAGGCGAGCACGCCGTCGTCGTGCGCCGCGAAGGTGTTCCACCGTGGCGAGGTCTCGCGGCCGAGCGGCATCCCGTGCCACCTGCAGAGCACCGTGCCGTCGACGACGTCGCAGTCCTCGAGCCGGGCACCGAGGTGCGGGCAGGCGCCCGGTCCGGCGAGCAGCGAACCGTCGCGGTCGCGCCACAGCACCACCTCGCGGCCGGCCACGGTGCGGAGCAGGGTGCGCCCCGGCCGCACGTCGGCGGATGCCGCGGCGACGAGCCACCCGTGGGTGGGCCGCGCCAGCGCATCGTCGAGAGCGCGCAGGATGCGGGCCGGCCTGGCCTCCCGCCAGGTGCCGCGCAGATGCGCCGGGGTGGTCTGGGGGAGACGGCGCACCGGTACGCGGTCGCGCACCTCCTCGCGCCAGGAGCGGTCGACACGCAGCAGGCTCACCTCGGAGAATCTACCCGCCGATCGCGTGAGTTCACCGCGCTCGCCCCACCGGAACAGCCGTCGCTGCGGGAGGATGTCGGGATGACCGACTCACGGAGAGTCCCGCGCCGCGCGCGGGCGGCGGACCAGGATGACGCGGCGGACCGAGATGACACGGCAGACCGAGATGACACGGCAGACCGAGATGACACGGGCGAGCGTCATCCGGCCGTCTCGTTCCCCCGCCGCCTCGTGGCGATCGGGCGGCTGCATCCGGACACGGTGTGGGCCCGTTACACCCGACCGTCCGCCTGGTCGACGTGGGCCCCGCACATCCGCTCGGTCGACTACCCGCTCGACATCATCGCCGCAGGCACGTCCGGACGCGTGCACGGCCCGCCCGGTGTCACGGCCGACTTCCACGTCGACGAGGTCGACCCCGACGCGCGTCGCTGGTCGTGGAGTGTGCGCTCCGGGCCGCTGCGGCTGCGTTTCGAGCACGGCGCCGACTCCCACCCGCACGGCTGCTCGGCCTGGATGACGACGGATGCCGCCTGGCCGCTCGCGCTCGGGTACGCCCCGCTCGCGTCGTGGGCGCTCGGGCGGCTGGTCACCCCGCAGACCGCGTAGACCACCGAGGAGCTCGGCCTCAGGTGCGCCGCAACGCCGCGCCGCAGCAGTACGTGTCCGCAGAGCTGCGAGAGCCCGCCGGGCGACGTCGCCGCACCCGACCTCCGCCGCGCCCACGAGCTGCCGGCTCAGCCGGCGGAGCCGATCGTGGGCTCCGGCTCCGGCTCCGGCTCCGGCTCGGGGTCGATGCGGATGCCGGCCCGCGGACTCCGCTTCAGCCCCACCTTGCTCAGCACGGCATCGGAGAGGTCGGAGAACCGTGCGGGGAAGCCGTACTTCGCGACCACCGCGCGGCGCACCGCCCGCACGCCGTCCGGGTCGCGAACCACGTCGGCGGTGCCCCGGTAGGTGGGCGCGCCGTCGGCGACCCGGCCGCGGATGTCGCACGGCCGCAGCTCCACGCGGGCCGTGTGGTTCAGTCGCTTGACCTTGCCGGTGTCGTCGACCGTGATGACGACGAGCCGCCCGTCTGCCTCCTCGTCGGGAGCCACCCACACCGGCGAGGAGACCGGCGCCCCGGTGCGGCGGAACGTCGTCAGTGATACGTACTTCACGTCGGCAAGCGGATGCCGCCAGCCCGCGCCGGCCGGCCCGACGCCATCCGATCCAGTCATGACCGAAGGCTAACCCGGCCCGGCCCGTCGGCCAGCGTCCCCACCAGCACCGCCGAGAGGTCGCCACGAACCGCGTTCGGCTTGACACCGTGCGTCGACGCTTGAACGATTCGACCGGTCCATCGCACTGACGCCGTGGTCGCCGACCCGGGCGGTGCACATCGTCGTCCGCGGGTCCCACACCCCGCGTGGGAGGTCACCGTGGTCGCTCGCATCCGCGTGCTCGTCGTCGCCCTGCTCACCGTCGTGGCGACGGTGCTGGTCGCTCCCACCCCGTCGGCGTCGGCGGCCGCCGCGACCGACAACCCGAACTTCACCGCCAACGTCATGGCGCCGCTCGAGGTCACCGACTGGGCGCAGTTCGAGGCGCAGCTGCAGTCGGTCGAGGAGTACGGCGTCGACGCGGTGAGCGTCGACGTGTGGTGGGGAAAGGTCGAGACCGCCGACCAGACGTTCTCCTGGGGCTACTACGACACGATCTTCCAGAAGATCACCGCACGTGGGCTGAAGATCGTGCCGATCCTCTCGTTCCACCAGTGCGGGGGCAACGTCGGCGACACCTGCAACATCCCGATGCCGTCGTGGGTGTGGGGGAAGTACACCGGGCGCACCGTCGGCTCGGTGACGCTCGACGGCAACGGTCTCAAGCACCGCAGCGAGCAGGGCAACCACTCGTCCGAGACGATCCAGGGCTGGGCCGACCCGCTCGTGACCAACGAGTACGCCGACTTCACCACGGCGTTCAAGAACCGCTACGGCACGACCTACGCGAACAGCCTCCAGGAGATCAACGTCTCGCTCGGCCCGGCGGGCGAGCTGCGCTACCCGTCGTACAACGGCCACGACTCCGGTACCGGCTATCCCACCCGCGGCGCGCTGCAGGCGTACTCGCCACTCGCTCAGCAGAGCTTCCGGAACGCGATGGTCGCGAAGTACGGCTCACTGGCCGGCGTCAACACCGCCTGGGGCACCTCGCTCACGACGACCTCGCAGATCACCCCGCCGAGCAACGCCGGCTCGTTCTTCTCGACGGGCGACTACCGGACCATCCGCTACGGCAAGGACTTCGTCGACTGGTACAACGAGTCGCTCGTCACCCACGGCCGCACCATGCTGAACTCGGTTCTGGGTGCGCTCGGCAGCTCGTTCCCCGGAACGGCGATCGGCTACAAGATCCCCGGCGTGCACTGGACGATGGGCCACCCCACGTATCCGCGGGCCGCGGAGGTCGCCGCGGGGCTGGTGCAGACGAGCATCGACCTGTTCGCCGACGCCACCGGCCACGGCTACCAGAAGATCGTCGGGCTGGCCAAGCAGCTCTCCACGACGAGACCGGTCGTGCTGCACTTCACCTGCCTCGAGATGGGCAACGAGAACTACTCGCCGCAGTACTCGCAGGCGCAGAACCTGGTCTTCTGGGTCGCGAACAACGCTGCGGCACAGAGCGTCACGATCAAGGGTGAGAACGCGCTCTCCGGCGGGGTCACGAGCGACACCGGCTGGGACAACATCGTCAACGCCTTCGACTACGCCTCCTACACCGGGATGACGGTGCTCCGCGTCGGCGAGGTGGCCTCGGGGCTGAGGCTGTCCCGCTATGCCTCGTTCATCGCCCGCTACCGGCGCACCGTGACCGTGCACTACGCGGAGCCGGGACCGTCATCCGGGTACACGATGCACCCGTGGAACGGGCTCACCGGCGACCGGCCGATGGCCTACGAGGGCAACCTGCGTGGTCGCCACTGGTGGACGGTCACCATCGATCGGCCACCGAGCTTCCAGTTCGCGTTCGTCAGCGCGGGCGGCGCCTGGGACGGCACCAACCGCTCGTACACCAGGCAGTCGACGCACGTGTACGTGCTGCCCGGGTCGTCCGACGTCGCCGTCACCCGGCCCTGACGCGCTCTCGCTACCTCCGGCACCGCAAGCCGCGGAGCAGTCGCCGAGCCGACCCGTGTCGGATGCAGCGGTGGCGCGCGGTCGCAGGTGTGCGCCCAGGGGGGTAGCATCGTCGGCGTTGTTGAGCTTTCCGTTGTCGCAGTGACTGCAGACCGCCCCGCCGGGGCCGAGCATCTTCCTGACGCAGAGGTACGCACCAGGCATCACCAACACCCCCTCCCGACTCGCGGGAGGTGCACCTCATCCAGAAGGAACAACGCATGCCCACTGGCACCGTGAAGTGGTTCAACGCCGAGAAGGGTTTCGGCTTCATCGCCCCCGACGACGGCACCCCCGACGTGTTCGCCCACTACTCCGCGATCAACTCGGGCGGCTACCGCTCGCTCGACGAGAACGCCAAGGTCGAGTACGAGACGACGCAGGGCCCCAAGGGTCCGCAGGCGGCGAACATCACCGTCCTCGGCTGACGCCACCGCGCCCGATCAGGGCGTAGTACCACGACCGCCGCCCGGATCGCCGGGCGGCGGTCGTCGTGTTCTCACCCGGCGCGGGTTTTCCTCTGGGCCGCCGCCGGAGGCGCGGACGATGGCGCCGGCCGCACGCACGATGACGTCGCGGTCGGCCTGGACCAGACGGGTGAACGTCGCTGAGGGGTCGGCGGCACTGCTCGACGACCCGTCGGAGACGATGCCCGGCCCCAGGACGCCGGCGCGAGAGGCTGCGTCCTCGAGAGCTCCGCGCAGTGCCGACAGGGCCATCGCTGCCCGGAGCGCGCGCTCCGGCCCGGTCATGGTGCCCTCGAGAACCTCGAGCACCCGGGCTCGCGCACCGAGCAGGGAGCGGGCGACCTCAGGCACCTGCATACAGCTCGGGTCGCTGAGGAGGGGGAGAAACGTGCGCCCGTGGTCGGCGAAGGTGTCGAGGAACCCGGTCAGCACGGCATCCGCGCGTTCGCCGGCCGGCAGAGCGGTGGTGCGCTCGGCCATGGCCGCGAGCAGCGATGCGGCGGTGGCCGCGAGCTCTCCGATGATGGCCTGCTTGGTCGGGAAGTGATGGTAGAGAGCGGCACTGGAGACGCCGACCGCGCTGCCGATCTCGCGGATCGAGGTCGCGGCGTACCCCTTCACGGCGAACAGCTGTGCCGCTTCGTGGACGATGCGCTCGCGGGTCTCATTCGAGGCTCTGGACACTCTCGACAATCTACCGATCGATCGCTAAGGTCGACAACCGTTACTTATCAATCGATCGGTCAGGAGAGAGTCGTGCGGATATTGGCAGCAGGAGTCGTCCGGTGGCGGTGGTGGGTCATCGCCGGCTGGTTCGTCGCCGTGGTCGGGCTGCAGATCGCGTCCGTCCAGGTGGGAACGGACTACAAGGACGTGTTCGAGACACCGGGTACCGACTCGCAGTCCGCGAGCGACGTGCTCGAGGAGTCCTTCCCGAGCGCCTCGGGCGATGCCGACCTGGTGGTCTGGCGGGTCGACAGCGGGTCGGCCACCGACCAGGACGCGCGCGAGACGATCGACGGGCTGCTCGCCTCGCTGTCCCGAGTCGACTCGGTGTCGTCGGTGACCTCCCCCCTCGACGGCGGCCGCCAGACCGCCGGTCAGGTGTCGTCCGATGGGCGAACCGCCTATGCGACAGTGCAGTTCGATCGTTCCGCCGACCAGTTGGATGTCGACAACGTCGAGGAGGTCGTCGAGCTGGTCGAGGATGCCGACGAGGTCGACGGTCTCGACGTCGGCATCTCGGGTCAGGGGGCCGCGCGACTGTCCGCTCCCGCGCTCGGCATCCTCGAACTCATCGGCGTGGGCTTCGCCGCGGTGGTGCTCTTCGTCTCGTTCGGCTCACTGGTGGCCATGTCCATGCCGCTGCTCTCCGCCGCCGGCGCACTGGGATCCAGCGTGGCGATCGTCGGACTGTTGAGCAACGCACTCGACCTCCCCACGGCAGTACCGACGATCGGCGTTCTCCTCGGACTCGGCGTGGGCATCGACTACGCCCTGTTCCTCGTCAGCCGGTTCCGACGGTCCCTGCGCGCCGGCAGCGCCGTCGCCGACGCGGTGGTCGAAGCGGTCGACTCCTCCGGACGAGCGGTGATCTTCGCAGGGATCACCGTGGTCATCTCGCTGCTCGGCCTGCTCCTCGTCGGGCTCGACTTCCTCGACGGGGTCGGGATCGGCGTCGCGATCGTCGTCCTGTTCACCGTGTTCGCCGCCACGACGCTGCTGCCGGCGATGCTCGCGGTGCTGGGCCACCGGGTGCTGTCCCGCAAGCACCGACGCGAGCTCGCCGAGGGTCGGCTGCTCGACCTCGATCACGCGAACGACAACCCGACCCGCTGGGTGCGGTTCCTTCGCGACAAGCCGGTCGTCGCGACCGTGGTCGGTGCCGCCACGATGGTGGTGCTCGCCCTGCCGGTCGGCGACCTCCGGCTCGGCGTCGCCGACCAGGGCAGCAACCCGGACGGCTCGGTCACGCGCGTCGGCTACGACCTGTTGGCCGATGGCTTCGGCCCCGGGGTCAACGGCCCGCTCCTCGTCGTGGCCCAGACCCGCGACGACGAGGCGCGCGACGCGGTCGAACAGCTCCGCACCGACCTCGTCGAGACCGACGGTGTCGTCAGCGTCAGCCCGGTGCAGTCGAACCAGGCGGGCGACACCGCACTGCTCCGCGTCGTGCCGTCGACCAACCCGCAGGACGAGCAGACCGTCGACCTCATCGAGACGGTCCGCGACGACGTCATCCCCGCCAGGGAGGCGACCGCACCGGGACTGACCGTCGACGTGGGCGGCAGCACGGCGACGTTCAAAGACTTCTCCGACCTCGTCACCGACGCGCTGCCGTTGTTCTTCGCCGCCGTGATCCTGCTGTCCGTGGTGCTGCTGATGGTCGCGTTCCGCTCGCTGCTGATCCCGCTGCTCGGCGGTGCGATGAACCTGCTCGGGGCTGCGGCCGCATTGGGCGTCGTGGTCGCGGTATTCCAATGGGGTTGGGGCGCAGACCTCCTCGGCGTGGGCCGAGAAGGACCGATCGAGCCATTCATCCCGGTCATGGCGTTCGCCATCCTCTTCGGGCTGTCGATGGACTACCAGGTGTTCCTCGTCTCGCGCGTCCACGAGGAGTGGCTGCGCACCAAGGACAACCGCCGCGCCGTCATCATCGGTCTCAACGAGACCAGGCCGGTCATCACCGCGGCGGCGCTCATCATGGTCTTCGTCTTCGGCAGCTTCGTCTCCGGCGACTCACGCACCATCAAGCTGATCGGCTTCGGGCTCGCCGTCGGGGTGTTCCTCGACGCGTACGTGCTGCGACAGACAGTGGTGCCGGGGTCGATGCTGCTCGCCGGCAAGGCCAACTGGTACCTGCCGGCATGGCTCGACCGGATCCTGCCGAACCTCTCGGTAGAGGGAGCGCACC
>JBOFLR010000565.1:0-1572 GCA_051657965.1 Dermatophilaceae bacterium | reverse complement strand
GCCCTCGGGCAGCGCTCGCTGATGGCGCACCCCGGCCGGGCCGCCAACCTGGAACGGCTGAACGACGTCAAGGGCCGCGAGCAGTTCCGCCCGGTGGCGCCGATGGTGCTCGCCGAGCGCGCGGCAGCCATCTTCTCCGGCGGGCCGGTGCCGAGCGACTACATGCTCTTCGTGCACGAGGTGGCACCCGAGTGGCGGGAGCGGATCCCGGCGGTCGTGCACGTCGACGGCACCGCCCGCATCCAGACCGTCGACGACACCCGGCTGCCCCGGGTCGCCGCGCTGCTGCGGGCGTTCGAGGCTCGCACCGGGCTGCCGGTCGTCGTGAACACCAGCTTGAACACCGCCGGCCGCCCGATGGTCGACACCCCGCGCGAAGCCCTCGAGCTGTTCGGGTCGGCCCCGGTCGACGCGCTCGTGCTCGGACCGCACCTCGTGCGCCGCGCCCAGCTGTTCGCCCGGGAGCGCGGATGACGCGGCCCGCACCCCCCGCCGCGCCGGCATCCTCACCCGGCTCGACATCGTCATCCGGCTCGACGTCGTCATCCGGCTCGACGTCGTCACCCGACGGCCCGATCCCGACGTCGCCGGCGGGCCGGCCGCGGTACGCCGTGGTCGTGCCCACGATGGGCCGCCCGAGTCTCACCACGATGCTCGATTCCCTTGCTGGCCAGGCGGGCCCGCTCCCCGAGCGGGTCGTGGTCGTCGACGACCGGGCGGATGCCGACCGCCACCCCCCGCTGTCCCCACGCGTCGGCGAGGTGCCCACGGTGGTCGTCGCCGGGCTGGGCCGCGGCCCGGCCGCGGCCCGCAACCTCGGCTGGCGGCTCGTGACCTCTCCGTGGGTGGTGTTCCTCGACGACGACGTGGTGCTGCCCGACGGCTGGGCCGACGCGCTGGCCGCCGACCTCGCCGCGGCCGGCGACCGCGACGCGGGCGTGCAGGGCCGGCTCGAGGTTCCGCTCCCGCCGCGCCGTCGCCCGACCGACTGGGAGCGGTCGACCGCCGGCCTGCAGGACGCGGCGTGGGCGACGGCCGACCTGGCCTACCGCCGGGCCGCCCTGGTGCACGTGAGTGGGTTCGACGAGCGCTTCCCTCGCGCGTACCGCGAGGATGCCGACCTGGCGTTGCGCGTGCGGCGGGCCGGATGGGGACTCCGCCGCGGGAACCGGACCACCCGTCATCCGGTACGCCCCGCGCCACGCTCGATGAGCGTGCGGGTGCAGCGCGGCAACGCCGACGACGCGCTGATGCGCCGGCTGCACGGGCCGCGGTGGCGGCAGCACGCCGAGACCGGGCGGGGCCGGCTGCCCTGGCACCTCGCCACGACGGTGGCGGGCACCGTCGCGCTCGCCGCGGTGCCGTTCGTCATCCGCCGTGCACCGCGCTCGGGCCGGACCGGCGCGGCACAGATGGTCGGGGCCGTCGCGGCGGCGACCTGGGCCGGGCTCACGGCCGACTTCACCGCTCGCCGCGTCGCCCCCGGCCCGCGCGACACCGAGGAGCTGACGACGATGGCGTGGACCAGCGCCGTCATCCCGCCGCTGGCCGTGTGGCACCGGGCCCGCGGCT
>JBOFLR010000564.1:0-3405 GCA_051657965.1 Dermatophilaceae bacterium | reverse complement strand
GGAGTGCCAGGGCCGGGAGAGACGAGCACGCCGTCGAAGTCGGCGGCATCCTCCGGTGCCACCGCGTCGTTGCGCACCACCTCGCACTGCGCCCCGAGCTGCTCGAGGTAGCCGACGATGGTGAAGACGAAGCTGTCGTAGTTGTCGACGACGAGTACCCGGGTCATCGCGTCATCCTCGCAGACCGTGCGCGCGTCACTCGCCGACCGTGTTCCCGGTGAACGGCAGCAGCGGGCTGACCGCGGGGAACACCCAGGTGAAGAGCACGGCCATGACGAGCACGGCGAGCACGACGCACTGCACCGCCTTGGCCCATCGCGGGCCGGGCAGGGCTCGCCACAGTGCGCCGTACATCAGGTGCTCAACCACTGGCGGGGGTTCCACCGGTCGCGCGGGACGGTCTCGACGAGCCGGCCGTACACGATGTAACGACGGGTGGCGCTGTACTTCGGGTGGCACGAGGTCATCGTCAGCATCGCCTCCGTCGGCCGCGCACCGGGCTTGCCCGGAACCGGTGCGATCACGTCGGTGTCCGCGGGGCGCACGATCTCGCGGCCGGTCACCTCGTAGACGAAGAACTGAGCACGCGTCTCGACCACCACCCGATCGCGGTCGCGGAGCGTGTCGATGTCGTGGAACGGGCGCCCATAGGTGGTGCGGTGGCCGGCGATCGAGAAGTTGCCGACCCGGCCGGGGCCCACGCTGGTCGAGTAGTGGCCGAGGCCACGCTCGAGCACCGGGCGGCCGGTGCCCTCGATGACCGGGCGTGCCCACTCCTCGCCGAACCGTGGGATCCGTACCAGGGCGAAGGCGCCATCGGCCCCGATGGCCTCCGGAACCCCATTGTCGGACAACCGTTGCGGCCGATCGTCGGCGACGAAGTCGTCCTCCAGCTGGCGTACCGTCTCGGTCTGCACCCGGTTCGCGACGACGTCGGTCCACCACAGCTGCCAGGCGACGAGCAGCAGGAGCAGCACTCCGAGGGTCACGAGCAGTTCACCGACGACCCCGACGGTCCGACGGATCACGACCGGGGTACCTGCGCCCGCTCGGCGGTGATGGACCCGCTGTATGCCGGGAACGTGCGCCTGCCCAACTGGTCGACGCTGTATGTCAGCCCCACCGCCACCGACCATTGCCGGATGACGTCGACGGCGGGGTCGCGGTCGAGCGAGCGTCGCATGCGGTTGATGTCGCCGATGGCGGTGACCACGTACGGCGGCGAGTAGACCCGGCCCTGGAGGATCAAGGTGTTGCCGACGCACCGCACCGCGCTGGTGGAGACCACCCGCTGGTCCTGGAGCATCATCGCCTCGGCACCGCCGGCCCACAGTGCGTTGACCACGGCCTGCACGTCCTGCTGGTGGATGACGTAGTCGTCGGGGTCGGCGCCCTCGGGGACCTCCCCGCCGGCCAGCTCGGCGTCGTCGAGCCGCACGGTCAGAGCCGGCCCGGCGACCGCCGTGCGCCCGGCGGCCGCGGCAAGGTCCTCCGCCCCCTGTTCGAGCTGCTGGGTGAGCACGTCGCCCGGAGCGAGCCGGGCGGTCGCGTCGTCGACCTGGCCCTGCAGGTCGCTCACCTGTTCCGATCGCTGCTCGTTGGCCCGGGTCTGCTCGCGGATGAGGTCGGGAAGGCGGGCGGCATCCGAGCGCAGGCTCGCGCCGCCGGACGCCTGCACGCTCGAGGCGAACAACGCGCCGGCGACGAGCGCGGCGACCGGCACCAGCCATGGCCACGGCGACGTCCGACCGGCCCGGTCAGGGTGCGTGCGGTTCACGGCCCACGCTCCTTCCGGTTCGACCCCCTACGCTAGGTCATCGAGTACACCGAACAAGGAGAGTCTCCCGTGCCCGAGTCCAAGGGTCGCTCGAAGTCCACCTACACGCCGCCGCCCACGGCGCGGTCGAAGCAGGGCCCGAGTGCGCGCTGGTGGGCTCCGGTGATGCTCACCCTGATGGTGCTCGGGCTGATCTGGGTGGTCACCTACTACATCTCGGGCACCCGCCAGCTCCCGGTACCGCAGCTCGAGCGCTGGAACCTCGGGGTCGGCTTCGGGCTGATGATGGCCGGCTTCCTCATGACCACGCGCTGGCGCTGACCACCCAGGGGTGCCCTGCACCGTGCACTCCCGACCAACCCACCCACGGGGGCTCGGCCCGGCGCGCCCCGGACCACACCTGGGGCGCCCACGCGACGCGGGGGACCTGCACTCCGTGCCGCCCGAGCGCCCCCGAACCGTCGGCCGAGTTGTCCACAGAGTTCTCCACCTCTGGGGACGAATGACACCGGTGTAACCCGAACGGATGACGCCGAGGTCGACCGATCGGCGGGTCAGGCGACGGCGTACTTCGCCACGGTGAGGACGACGAGCAGCACGCCCACGCCGGCGAGGCCGACCCAGTGCAACTGGCGGTTGCCCGGTCGCATCGGCGTGCGCGACCGCCCGAGGTAGGCCACGGCCGCCGCGGCCGCCGCTCCGGTGAGCAGCCCGCCGAGGTGCGCCTGCCAGGCGATGTTCGGGATGACGAAGCCGATCACGGCGTTGATGCCGATGAGCACGTACATGCCGGATGCCGACCGGTTGAGCCGCCGCTGGAGCACGATGTAGGCGCCGAAGAGACCGAACACCGCACCCGACGCGCCGACCGCGCCCTGCCACCACGTACCGACGTCGCCCGCGACGATGTCGGCGGTCGACGGGGGCGTCGACAACAGTAGATAGACCACCGACCCGCCGAGCGCACTGAGCAGGTAGAGCGTCACGTACCGGGCCCGGCCGAGCATCGGCTCGAGGTAGGTGCCCATCATCCACAGCGCGTAGAGGTTGAAGCCGATGTGCAGCAGGCTGCCGTGCGCGAACGCCGAGGTGAGGAAGCGCCACGGCTCGCTCTCGCCGAGCGCCGGCACGAACGCCACCCGGTCGGTCACCCCGGGCATCACCTGCTGGGCGAGGAAGACCACGACGCAGACGGCGATGACGGCGATGGTCGCCTGCGGCCGGCCGTCGGTGAGTGAGCCCCCGAAGACCGTGCGCGCCTGCCGCATCGACCGCGCGCCCTCGGCGATGCAGTCGACGCACTGGATGCCGACCGGGGCCGGGCGCTGGCACTCGGGGCACGCCGGCCGCCGGCAGCGCTGGCAGCGCACGTAGGACTCCCGGTCCGGATGACGCGGGCACACGGGCACCTGCTCGGGTGCCTGGGAAGAGAGCGGCTGCTCACCCATCGTCATCCACCTGCCGGCGCCGCCTGCGGGAGAGGCCGGTCAGCTCTCGACCGTGACGCGCTCGATGACGATGTCGTCGAGCGGCTTGTCCTGGGCTCCGGTGGGCACGGCCGCGAGGGTGTCGACGACCTGACGGCTCGGAGCGTCGGCGACCTCGCCGAAGATCGTGTGCTTGCCGTT
>JBOFLR010000563.1:0-3986 GCA_051657965.1 Dermatophilaceae bacterium | reverse complement strand
TGTCGACCCCGGTCGTCGGAACACTGCGACTGACCAAGACCGCGACCGCGGTCGACGCCAACGGCGACGGTGTCACCAACGATGCCGGGGACCGGATCACCTGGGCGTTCACCGTCGTCAACGACAGCAACGTCACCCTCACCACCGTCGCGGTCGACGACCCGAACGCCGGGCCGGTGACCTGCGCGGCCACGACGCTCGCGCCCGGAGCCCAGACCACCTGCACCGCAGCGCCATACGTCATCTCACCGGCCGACGCCGACGCCGGCTCGGTGACCAACACCGCCACCGCGAGCGGGGTGGTCCAGACCCCAGGCGGCGCTGTCGTCACCTCGGCGCCGGCAAGCACCACCACCCCGATCCGTCAGCCGGGGGCGATGAGCCTCACCAAGGTCGCGTCGCGAGTCGACATCAACGGGAGCGGAAGCACCGACCTGGGCGATCGCATCTCTTTCTCGTTCACGGTGCGCAATACCGGAACCGTCGCTCTGGACACCCTCACCATCGACGACCCCCTCGTCGGCGCGGTCACCTGCCAGGCCACGACGCTCGCGCCCGGGGCCCAGACCACCTGCAGGTCGGTCACCGCCTACGTCATCACCCAGGCGGATGTCGATGCCGGCCGGGTCGTCAACACCGCCCGGGCCCGCGCCCGGTCGCCGTTGGGCGGCACGGTGGTCTCCCCCGAGGCCTCGGCGACCACTCGCGTCTTCCCGCGGTTCGGCTTCATCATCACCAAGACCGGTGTGTTCACCGACGTCGACGGAAACGGGCCCGAGATCGGCGACACGGTCGCGTGGACCGTCGTCGTGAGCAACACCGGGAGCAGCGCCCTCTCCGCGATCGCGATCCAGGACCGGCTGCTCAACTCCTCGACGCCCACCCCCATCACCTGCCCGGCCACCACTCTCGCGCCCGGCGCCTCGATGACCTGCTCGGTCCCGAACTCGACGGTCACCCAGGGTGAGGTGGACGTCGGCATCATCGGCAACAGAGCCTTCGGTACCGCGCGACGCGCGGACGGCTCCACGTTCTTCACCGCCAGCCAGGCGGACTTCTCGCTCGACCGGCGGCTCGAGATGACGCTGACCAAGCAGGGCACCGTCACCGACGTCGACGGCAACGGCCGCACCACGGCCGGCGACACCATCCAGTGGTCCTTCACGCTGGCCAACACCGGGACCACCTCGTTCTACGGCGGCACGGTGAACGACCCGCAGGCCGGCCCGGTCACCTGCCCGTGGCGAGGCGACCCGTTCGACACCCGGACCCTGCCCGGCGAGTCGCTCACCTGCACCGCCGACACGCCCTACGTCATCACCGCGGATGACGCCGCCGCCGGCGTCGTCACCAACACCGCCACCGCCAGCGCTATCGACCCGTTCGAGGAGCCCTTCACCGCCGGCCCCGCGACCGCTGATGTCCCTGTCGAGCAGGTCGGCAGTGTCGCGCTGGTCAAGCGTGGGACGACGACCGACGTCGACGGCGACGGGCAGATCGGATTGGGCGACGAGATCGACTACACGTTCGAGGTCACCAACACCGGCACCATCACCGTGACGGACCTCGCGATCGACGACCCGGGCCTGACCGCGCCCGTCGTCTGCCCGACGACGACGCTCGCGCCCGGTGCCAGCACGACCTGCGTCGGCACCGCGCCCTGGGTCGTGAGCCAGGAGGACGTCAACGCCGGGTACCACTCGAACGTCGCCAGCGCGTTCGGACGCAGGCTGGACGACGGCACCACCGTGACCTCCCCCGAGGAGTTCGTCCTCACGCCGGTCGATCGCAGGCCGACGGTCTCCCTGACCAAGGACGGCGCCCTGAACGACGTCGACGGCAACGGCCCCGACGCCGGCGACACCATCGACTACACCTTCGTCATCACCAACACCGGCACCGTCCAGTACCGGCCCGGCGCCCTGATCGACGACCCGCTCGTCGGCGACCTGAACTGCCCGCCCTACGGCTCGGGTCTATGCACCTACGACGTCGGTTCGGTGACCTGCGCCGACTACGGCGACTTCCTCGACCCCGGCGAGTCGACCACGTGCAGCGCGGACGCGCCGTACACGGTCACCCAGGCCGACGTCGACGCCGGTGAGGTCCGCAACACCGCGATCGCCCAGGTGGACGACTCCTGGCTCGACACCTACCGGTACTCCGAGCCCGCCACCGACGTCCAGCGCCTCGACCAGACCGGGTCGATGCTCCTGGAGAAGTTCGCCACCCGGTACGACGCCAGCGGCAACGGCATCCGCACCGACCTCGGCGACCTCATCGTGTGGAACTTCCAGGTCACGAACACCGGGACCGCCGCGCTCGACGGCATCACCGTCGACGACCCGCGCGCCGGATCGGTGACCTGTCAGGCTCTACCGCCGGGTGGGCTGCAGCCGGGGCGGTTCGTGCTCTGCACCAGCGCCACCGCCTACACGGTGACCCAACCCGACGTGGATGCCGGCGTCGTGACGAATACCGCCGTGGCACAGGCCACCACGGCCACCGGTGGAGCTGCCGTCACGTCCAACCCGTCCAGCACCGAGACCCCGATCGTCGGGAGCGCGTCACTGGCCCTGACCAAGACCGCCACCGCCGTCGACGTCGACGGCAGCGGCACCACGAATGTCGGCGACCGGATCCGCTGGGCCTTCGAGGTCAGCAACCCCGGCACCGTCACGGTCGACACCATCGCCGTCGACGACCGGCTCGCCGGTCCGGTCACGTGTGCGGCGACCAGTCTCCCGCCCGGCGGCTCGACCACCTGCACGGCGGATGACGAGTACACCGTCACCGAGAACGACGCGGTGGCCGGATCCGTGACGAACTTCGCCACCGCGGTCGGCCAAGACCCGGGGGGTGCCACGGTGACCAGCCCACAAGCTGCTGCCACGGTCCGGGTCGAACCGATCTCCTCGTTCACCTTCATCAAGCGAGCGGCGGTCACCGACGTCGATGGCGACGGCGTCACCGGTCTCGGCGACACCATCAGCTGGTCGTTCGACGCCCGCCTCCGCGGCGTCGCACCGGCGACGTTCTCGATCTCGGACCCGCTCGCCGGGCCGGTGGCCTGTCCGACCGATGCGCTCGAACCCGGTGAGAGAACCACCTGCACCGCAAGTCCTTACACCATCACGCAGCGTGACGTCGACGCGGGCGTCGTCAGCAACACGGCCACCGCCGAGGCGAGGATGGACGCCGACGGCATCAACCTCGAGACCCTCACCTCGAGCACCGACACCCCGGTCGCCCAGGACCCTGCCCTGTCGCTGACCAAGATCGCCACCGTGGAGGACGTCGACGGGAACGGCCTCACCGACCTCGGCGACGAGATCGGATGGAGCTTCGCCGTCACGAACGCGGGAACCGTCACCCTCGCGGAGGTGGCGGTGGACGACCCGGCGGCGGGCGACGTCACCTGTCAGGGCAGCGTGCTCGCACCGGGCGAGGACGTGACGTGCACCGCCGACGCGCCGTACGTCATCACCGCAGCTGATGTCGATGCCGGCGTCGTGACCAACACGGCGACGGTGGGTGGCACCGCACCCGGCGGTGCCGCGGTCACCGGCCCACCGGCATCCGCGGAGGTCGCCATCGATCGGTCGCGCCGGCTGACCCTGGTCAAGCGCCCCGAACCGCGCGACCTGAACGGCGACGGCCGCATCACCGCGGGTGACGAGATCGGCTGGTCCTTCGCGGTGACCAATGCGGGCACCGTGACGGTCGACGATCTCGCCGTCGACGACCCGACGGCCGGGCCGGTCACCTGCGCGGCGGTCGTCCTCACCCCGGGTGAGAGCACCACCTGCCGCACCGACGACGAGCGTCTCATCACGACGGACGAGGCCGCCGCCGGCGAGATCCGCAACGTGGCGACGGTGTCCGGCGAGGACCCGGTCGGCTCGGTGGTGCTGTCTGCGGAGGCCCGCGCCCTCGTGGAGGTGTCGGAGGCCGTTCCTGGCTCGCCGACACCGTCGCCGTCGCCG
>JBOFLR010000562.1:0-3329 GCA_051657965.1 Dermatophilaceae bacterium | reverse complement strand
AGCTCTCGACCGTGACGCGCTCGATGACGATGTCGTCGAGCGGCTTGTCCTGGGCTCCGGTGGGCACGGCCGCGAGGGTGTCGACGACCTGACGGCTCGGAGCGTCGGCGACCTCGCCGAAGATCGTGTGCTTGCCGTTGAGCCAGGTGGTGGGGCCGACCGTGATGAAGAACTGCGACCCGTTGGTGCCCTTGCCTCCGCGTTTGCCGGCGTTGGCCATGGCGAGCAGGTAGGGGCGGTCGAACTGCTTGTCGGGGTGCACCTCGTCGTCGAAGGTGTAACCCGGGCCGCCCATGCCCTCCCCGACCGGGCAGCCGCCCTGCACCATGAAGCCGGGGATGATGCGGTGGAACGTCAGCCCGTCGTAGAACGGGGTGGGGTTGGTGCGGCCGGCGTCGTCACGGTACTCCTTGTCGCCGGTGGCGAGGCCGACGAAGTTCTCGACCGTGGCGGGCGCCTCGTTCGGGAAGAGCTCGACGACGATCGGACCGTGGTTGGTGTGCAGCGTTGCCTTCATGCCGTCGATCCTCTCACGCAGGCCAGAACGCGTGGGATGCCGCCCGCGTGCCCACCACACCGGCCGAGGCCGTCGTCGTGGTCGTCGCACGACTGGTGCTCCGACCGTGTTTCTCGTTCGCCGAACAGGGCAGGATAGGAGTATTCGCCACGTCGAGGAGGATCACGTGTTCCGCACGAGCAAGACCGACCGGGCCAAGGATGCCGTGGCCGCCGGGAGCGACCGCGTCGCCGAGGGGGCTTCCGCCACTGTCGAGACCGTGAAGCAGGCCGCCGTCGGGGTCGGCGAGCGCACGGCCGACGTCAAGGACCGCGCCACGGAGGCCGCGGCCGCCACGGCCGACCAGTACGCCGCCGTCCGCGAGCGGGTGTCGGATGTCGCCGGCAGCGCGCGCGAGAAGGCCGAGGAGGCCGCCGACCACGTCGGCCCGAAGGTCGACCAGGTCAAGGACTCGTTTGGTGAGGCCAAGGAGCTCTTCGTCGAGGAGGTGCTGCCCAAGCTGCTGGCCGCGGCCGCCACCGTTGCCGCTGGTGCGGTGGCCGCCAAGGACCAGGCCGTCGAGACCGCCGACCGCGCACCCGAGGCGCTGGCCGTGCTCACGGGTGACGCCGAGGTGAAGAAGGGCGGCAAGGGTAAGTGGGTGCTGCTGATCGGCCTTGCCGCCGGAGCGGCGGTGTTCGCGTGGCGCAAGAGCCAGGAGCGCCCCGACCCGTGGGCCACCGCGGCGCCCTACACGCCGTCGGCCACGTCGTCATCCACCGCCACCGGCGGGCTGGGCGCCGCCGCACGCGAGAAGGCGGCCGGGGTGAAGGCTGCGGCTGCCACCGCGGCAGCATCAGCCACCGAGAAGGCGGCCGAGCTCAAGGACACCGCGGTCGAGAAGGCGGCCGAGCTCAAGGACACCGCCGCCGAGAAGGCCACCGAGCTCGGAGACACCGCCGGTGAGAAGACGGCCGACGCCACCGATGCGACCTCCACCAAGGCAGCCGACCTCAAGGACGCCGCCGGCAAGAGGGCAGCCGACGCCAAGCGCACCGCGGGCTCGGCGACGAACGCGGCGGCCGAGAAGGCCGGCCGAGCCCGGCACGCTGCGACCCCCTCCGCCGCCACGACCGTCGGGACCGCCGACCCGGCCGACGCCGGGACGAGCGCCGACGGTGTCACCGACGAGTCCGCTGCCACCTGGACCGACGCCGGCGAGTTCTCCGCTGACGACGCTCCCTCGGCCTCGGGTACCTCCGAGGGCACCGACCTGTCCACGTCGAACCTCGACACCGGCACGCGCAGGTCCCCGGGCACATCCTCCGGCACGTCCTGAGCTCCCGGCCGCACCTGCCGCACGTCGCCTGGGTTCCCCGGATGGCGTCCGGCGGCGTGGCGGCGGTCGGGTCGGATGCCGAACGCTCCAGCACCCTTGCTCGCAGGGGTGCTCGACGTCGTCGCGAGTGTGCTGTCGATCAGGCGGGGAACGCGGGCAGGGCCGGGTCGCGGAGCCAGGCGCCGAGCAGGCCGGCGACCTCGCCACCGACGGTGTCCTCGACGTGGGCCTCGAAGTCGGCGGTGGTGACCACGCCGTAGCGGTGCAGCCACACCCACCGGCGCAGCAGGGCGAAGAACTCCGCGTCGCCGACGGCGGTCCGCAGGGCGTGCACGGTGAGCGCGCCGCGCTTGTAGACGCGGTCGTCGAAGACCCGGTCGCGGCCCGGGTCGGTGAGCACCAGGTCCTGCGGAAGGGCGGCGAGCCGCGCGTGATGCACGCGGGCCTGGTCCGCGGCGCTCGAGCGCCCGGACGCCTCCGCCCAGAGCCACTCGGCGTAGCAGGCGAAGCCCTCGTGCAGCCAGATGTCCGCGAGCGAGGCAGCGGTGACGGCGTTGCCGAACCACTGGTGCGACAGCTCGTGCGCGATGAGGCGCTGCGTCTCCCAGGCCCGGACGAGGTGGTTGCTGCCGAACGTCGACAGGCTCTGCGACTCCAGCGGGATCTCGAGGGTGTCGTCGGTGACGACGACGGTGTAGCCGTCGAACGGGTACGGGCCGAACAGCTCCTCGAACGCGCGCAGCATCGCGGGCTGGTCGGCGAACACGCGGCGCGCGGTCGTCATCCGGCTGGGTGGTGCGACGAGCAGGGTGGGAGTGACGTCGGTGTCCTGCTCCTCGGCGACGTAGGGCCCCAGCTGCAGGGTGGCGAGGTAGGGCGCCATCGGCTGATCCTGCTCGTAGTCCCAGACGACACGCCGACCGGCCCGGCGTACCGCGACGAGCCGGCCGTTCGCGACGACCCGGTAGCCGGGCACGGTCTCGACGCTCACCCGGTAGCGCGCCTTGTCGGACATCCGGTCGTTGCACGGGAACCAGGTGGGGGCGCCGTGCGGCTGGGCGGCGACGAGCACCCCGTCGGCCAGCTCCTCCCACCCGGCCGGCCCGTCGGGCCCGGGCATCGGCCGTGGCCGGCCCCGGTATCCGATCCGGATGACGAGCCGCGCACCTCGAGCGAGTTCGTGGCGGAACCGGATTCGCACACGGGAGTCGCGGTGGGTCCACCGGGCGACGGCGGCACCGTCGACCTCGAGCCGGGTGATCTGCAGCAGATACAGGTCGAGAACCAGGTCGGGCAGCTCCTCGAGCGCGCGCACCCGGAGCACCGCGTCGCCGTCGAGGTGGTTGCCGGCCGGCTTGTAGCGC
This sequence comes from Dermatophilaceae bacterium, assembly GCA_051657965.1. Lineage (GTDB taxonomy): Bacteria > Actinomycetota > Actinomycetes > Actinomycetales > Dermatophilaceae > JBOFLG01. Next base: position 130 of record JBOFLR010000562.1, on the reverse strand, counting down.
AGCGCGAGGTCGTACTGCTCGACGGTGTACCGCGGGTCGCCGTGGCGGGGTAGGTAGGGGTCCGGGCCCGTCACTCGTCCTCCGCCCACGGGCCGACAGGATTGCCGATCCATCGCGTCTTGTCCGGGAC
>JBOFLR010000561.1:0-12525 GCA_051657965.1 Dermatophilaceae bacterium | reverse complement strand
AGAACTTCGACCTCCGCCCGTTCCCGCCCGGCCAGCACGGCCGCCGCCGGATCCAGGAGAAGGAGTACCTCACCCAGCTGCAGGAGAAGCAGAAGGCCCGCTTCACCTACGGCGTCATGGAGAAGCAGTTCCGCCGCTATTACAAGGAGGCGGCCAACCGCCCCGGAAAGACCGGCGAGAACATCCTCACCATCCTCGAGTCCCGCCTCGACAACGTCGTGTACCGCGCCGGCCTGGCTCGCACCCGCCGCCATGCGCGCCAGCTGGTGACGCACGGCCACTTCGAGGTGAACGGGGTGCGTGTCGACGTCCCCAGCTACCGCGTCGAGCAGTACGACATCATCACCGTGCGCAAGCAGTCGGTGGAGTCGTTCCCGATGCAGCTCGCCCGGGAGACGTTCGGCGAGCGGCCGGTGCCGGCGTGGATGCAGGTGGTCCCGGGTACCCTGCAGGTCCTCATCCACCAGCTGCCTACGCGGGCCCAGATCGACACCGTACTCACCGAGCAGCTGATCGTCGAGTACTACTCCAAGAACTAGGTCGGGGGCGCTGCCCCCGACGGCCCCCGAAAGGCCAGGAGCTCGCTTCGCTCGCACTCAGCGATGTTCCGGAGAACGCAGGTCGCTTCGCTCCCGTGTTCTCCGGGCTCGCTTCGCGAGCGGGGCTCGTGGTCAGGGACTCAGGCCCATCACGGACAGAGGTGATGGGACGGCCGGTCGGCCCGGCATCCGTGCGCGTCATATAGCGGGCCGCACGAGAAAGAGAATCACCGTGCTGATCGCACAGCGTCCGGTCCTCTCCGAGGACGTCGTCTCCGAGGCTCGGAGCCGTTTCGCCATCGAGCCACTGGAGCCGGGTTTCGGCTACACCCTCGGCAACTCCCTACGTCGCACCCTGCTCTCGAGCATCCCGGGTGCCGCGGTCACGAGCATCCGCATCGACGGGGTGCTCCACGAGTTCTCCACGATCCCCGGGGTCAAGGAGGACGTCACCGAGATCATCCTCAACATCAAGGGCCTGGTCGTCTCCAGCGAGAACGACGAGCCGGTCGTGATGTACCTGCGCAAGCAGGGCGCCGGCGCGGTCACCGCCGCCGACATCGCGCCGCCGGCCGGGGTGGAGATCCACAACCCGGACCTGCACATCGCGACGCTCAACGACAAGGGCACGGTCGAGATGGAGCTCACCGTCGAGCGCGGTCGCGGCTACGTGTCGGCGAACCAGAACAAGTCTGGTGACCAGGAGATCGGCCGGATCCCGGTCGACTCCATCTACAGCCCGGTGCTGACCGTCACCTACAAGGTGGAGGCCACCCGCGTCGAGCAGCGCACCGACTTCGACCGTCTCGTCGTCGACGTCGAGACGAAGAGTTCGATGGCGCCGCGCGATGCGCTCGCGTCGGCCGGCAAGACGCTCGTCGAACTCTTCGGTCTGGCCCGCGAGCTCAACGTCGAGGCCGAGGGCATCGACATGGGCCCGTCGCCCACCGACGCCGCGCTCGCCGCCGATCTCGCCCTGCCGATCGAGGACCTCGACCTCACCGTGCGCTCGTACAACTGCCTCAAGCGCGAGGGTATCCACACCGTCGGGGAGCTGGTCGGACGCAGCGAGGCCGACCTCCTCGACATCCGCAACTTCGGCGCGAAGTCGATCGACGAGGTCAAGGCGAAGCTGGTCGGCATGGGGCTGGCGCTCAAGGACAGCCCGCCCGGGTTCGACCCCACCGCGATCGCCGATCGCTACGACGACTTCACGTTCGGTGAGGGCGAGGACGACTCGGCCTACGCCGAGGACGAGCAGCTCTGACCACCGCCTCCCGTACCTCAGCTAGGAGATCACCATGCCCACCCCCACCAAGGGCCCCCGTCTCGGAGGCGGACCTGCTCACGAGCGGCTGATCCTCGCAGGCCTGGCCACGGCGCTGTTCGAGCACGACTCGATCACCACCACCGAGGCGAAGGCGAAACGGCTCCGGCCGCTCGCCGAGCGACTGGTCACGTTCGCCAAGCGTGGCGACCTGCACGCTCGCCGCCGCGTCATGACGGTCGTGCGCGACAAGAGCGTGGTGCACCGCCTGTTCGTCGAGATCGCGCCGGACATGTCCGAGCGGGCCGGCGGCTACACCCGCATCACCAAGGTCGGCCCGCGCAAGGGCGACAACGCCCCGATGGCGGTCATCGAGCTGGTCCGCGAGCCGGTCGCGAAGAAGGCCACCGTCAAGGAAGCCGAGTCGGCGACGAAGCGCGCCGCGCGGGACCGCAAGAAGTCGGCGGAGGCAGAGGCCGCACTCGCTGCCGACGCCGCCACCGAGGACGACACTGTCCCCGCCGAGGACACTCTCTCCGCCGAGGACACTGCCCCCGCCGTGGAGGCGCCGACCTCCGACGCGGAGACAGCGTCCGCTGAGACCGCGGCCCCCGCGGTGTCCGCGGAGGAGCCCGCCGACGACACGGCCGGCGGTGCTGACGCGGCCCGCACCGACGGTGAGTCCGACGAGAAGGTCGAGGACGGCAAGGCCTGAACCGGCGCCACCTCCACGAGGGCCCCCTCCCATCGCGGGAGGGGGCCCTTCTCGTCATCCGGACACGTGCGCGGCACGGCCGGTCTGCACTGCCGCTCGGTGTCGCCCCGGCCGCGCTGCCGATCGGATCTACGCTGGCGCGGTGACCCTGCGGCTCCGGCTCGACCTCGCCTACGACGGCACCGGGTTCTCCGGCTGGGCCGCGCAGCCGGGACGGCGCACCGTCGAGGGCGTGCTCGGCGAGGCGCTCCGCGTGGTGCTGCGCTCGGATGACGTGCGCCTCACCGTCGCCGGGCGAACCGACGCCGGGGTTCACGCCCGCGGTCAGGTCGCCCACACCGACGTGCCGGACGACGCGTGGGCGCGGCTCCCCGGCCGGGCGACACGTGACCCCGGCGAGGCGCTGGCGACCCGGCTGCGCGGGGTGCTGCCGGATGACGTCGTGGTGCGGCGGGCCGGGGTGGCGCCACCGGGCTTCGACGCGCGGTTCTCGGCGCTGCGCCGCCGCTACCGGTACCGGCTGTGCGATCGGCCGGCCGGCCTGGACCCGCTGCGGCGCCATGACACCGTGGTCGTCCTGCGCCCGCTCGACGTCGCGGCGATGGGTGTCGCGTCGGCGCGGCTGCTCGGGCTGCACGACTTCGCCGCGTTCTGCCGTCGGCGGGAGGGTGCCACCACGGTGCGCACCTTGCTCGAGTACTCGTGGCGACGTGTCACCGACGACGTGCTCGAGGGCACGGTCGTGGCAGACGCGTTCTGCCACAGCATGGTTCGCGCTCTCGTCGGCGCGGTGGTGCCCGTGGGGGAGGGGCGGTTCGACCCGGCGCTGCCGGCCGAGCTGCTCGCCGCGCGGGTGCGCGACCCGCGGGTGCGGGTCATGCCGGCGCACGGGCTCTCGCTGGAGGAGGTCGTCTACCCACCGGATGACGACCTTGCCGCCCGAGCCGAAGAGGCGCGCGTGAGGCGCGCGCTGCCCTGGTGAGCGGTCGTCATCCGGTCGTGCGGGCACACCGGTCGAGTGCCGGCCGCGGACGCCGGCTCCGGCGCACGGAGGGTGGCTGCCCGACCCGCGCGGGTGCGCGGTCGTCATCGGTCGGTGGTGCGTTCTACGGTGTGCGGATGACGCACCCGCTCCGGTTCCGCGACGACGACCCGCTGCTCGCGCGGATGCGGAGCATCGCGCTCGCCCTGCCCGGTGCGGCCGAGAAGGTGAGCCATGGGCGGCCGAACTTCTTCACGAAGCGCGTCTTCGCGATCTTCGGCGGGGTGGTCAAGGGCGACCACGCCTCCGACGCGCTGCGACAGGCGGTGCTGTTCCTCCCCGAGGAGGCCGAGCGCCCGGCTCTGCTCGACGACGGCCGGTTCGTGGTACCCGGCTACGAGGGCGCCTACGGCTGGCTCGCGCTCGACCTGCGCGGCGACCCCGACTGGTCGGAGGTGTCCGAGCTCGTGGAGAGCTCGTATCGGATCACCGCCCCGCCCCGCCTCGTCGCCGAGCTCGACACCCGCCGGCCGACGTAGCGGGTCTCGGGTCGTCACGTCGTCAGGTCGTCGGGCGGAGGGCGCCGTCGAGGGAGCGGACCGCCATGGCGAGCCCCTCGTGCCGGGACCTGCCCTCGCCGCCCTGCGACCAGGTGACGGCGGAGTACAGCATCGACCACAGCAGCCCCTCGGCGACCCAGCGCGGGTCGAGCCGGAGGTCGATGCTGCCGTCGGCGTGGCCTCGGCGTACGGCGTCGAGCATCGCGTGGTGATGCGCGTCCTCCTCCTGCCACTCCGGCCGCTCCCACAGTGCGGGCTCGCCGACCATGAGGACCACGAGCACGTCGCCGAGGTCGAAGAGCTCCCGGCACAGCCGGACGAGGGCGTCCCGGCCGGTTCCTTCGTCGAGCCGGACCCGCTCGTGCGCCGCCCGGATCCGGCCGAGGATGTGGGCGCTGAGTGCGTCGAGCAGATCGGCGCGCTCGGCGAAGTAGCGGTGCACGGTCGTGCGGCCGACCCGGGCCTCCTCGGCGATGTCGGCGAGCGAGGCGCCGCTGCGCCGGGCGAGGACGGTGACTGCGGCGTCGAGGATCGCCTGTCGGGTCCGGCTGCGCACGCCGGTCTCGGGTGCCTCGGTGGTCACCTCAAGGATCATACGCATATGGCCCGATAGGGAACGTCTCTTGCCAGAAACGGAACACGTGTGTTTCACTCACACCATGAGGACGATCGGCGACTACCCGCGGCTACGCATCCTGTGGACCTTCGTGCACCCGCACCGGCGTGAGCTGGTGCTCGGGTTCCTCCTCGGCCTGGTCGGCACGGGTATCGGGCTGGCGACGCCCCTCGCGGTGAAGTGGGTCATCGACTCCATCGGCACCCGGGCCGGCATGTCCACCCCCGTCGTCGTGCTCCTCGCACTGCTCGTCGTCGGCACGGTCGTCACGCTGGTGCAGTGGGTGCTCCTCGGGACCGTCGCCGAACGGGTGGTCCTGGACGCCCGGTCCGATCTCGTGCGCCGGTTCGTCGGGGCGCGGATGCCCGAGCTCACGGGGCGTTCCACCGGCGAGCTGGTCACCCGGGTCACCTCCGACACCGTGCTGCTGCGCGAGGCGGCCTCGGGCGCGGGGCCGGGCCTGGTCAACGCCGCGATCGGACTGGTCGGGGCGTTCGTGCTGATGGCCGTGCTCGACATCGTGCTGCTCGGCATCACCCTCGCGCTCATCGCGGTCGTCTTCGTGCTCTTCGCCCGGCTCATGCCGCGAATCGCCACCGCCGAGGCCGCCAGCCAGGAGGCGCTCGGGAAGATGGGCGCCGAGCTGGAGGGCAACCTGCGCGCCATCCGCACCGTCAAGGCGAGCCGGGCCGAGCAGCGCCAGGCCGCGCGGCTCCTCGCCGGGGCCCACGAGGCGTCGCGGTTCAGCCTCACCGCGGTGCGCACCAGCGCCCTGGCCTGGTCGATCTCGTGGGCGGGGGTCAACGTGGCGATCCTCGTCATCCTCGCGCTCGGCGCAGTGCGGGTCGACGCCGGCGCCATCACGGTCAGCACGCTGGTCGCCTTCCTGCTCTACGCGTTCCAGATGATGGGTCCGATCCAGGAGCTCACCCAGAACGTCACCGCGATGCAGTCCGGGCTCGCGGCGGCCGAGCGGATCGGCGAGGTGCGGCGGATGTCGCTCGAGCAGTCGCTCGACGACGTGCGGCCGCAGCGCCTGGACTGGGCACCGGCTGCGCCGGGGTCACCGCAGCCGGATGACGCCGCGCCCGCCGCGCCCGCAGCGGTGCGCTCCGCGGAGCCCTCGCCGCCGAGCCCGGTGCTGCGGCTGCGCGGCATCCGGGCTGGGTACGGCGACGGTCCCGACGTGCTGCACGGCATCGACCTGGAGGTGCCACGGCGCGGCCACGTGGCCGTCGTCGGACCGTCCGGCGCCGGCAAGACCACCCTCTTTTCGCTGCTCATGCGCTTCCTCGACCCACGCGAGGGCACCATCGAGCTCGACGGACGCCCCTACCCGCAGTGGTCCGTCGCCGACGTGCGGGCCCGGTTCGCCTACGTCGAGCAGGACACCCCGCTCGTGCCCGGCACGGTCGAGGAGAACGTGCGCTTCCGCGAGCCGGGCGCCGGCCGCGACGAGGTGACGGCAGCCCTGGCGGCGGTGCAGCTCGACGCCATGGTCGCCGGCCTCCCCGAGGGTCTCGCCACGCCGGTCACCGGTGACGTCGTCTCCGGCGGTCAGCGTCAGCGCCTGGCCATCGCCCGCGCGGTGCTCCGACTGCCCGAGGTGCTCCTCCTCGACGAGGCGACCGCCCAGGTCGACGGCCTGACCGAGGCGGCGGTGCAGCGCAGCATCGCCGAGGCGTCGCGGCACGGTGCGGTCGTCACCATCGCCCACCGGCTCTCCACGGTGCTGGAGGCCGACGAGATCGTCGTGCTCGAGGCCGGCCGGGTCCGGGCGCGAGGTACCCACGAGGAGCTGCTCACCTCCGACGACCTGTACCGGCGGCTGGTCGAGGCGTTGCGTATCGCCGCGGTGCCAGGTGAGTCGGTGCTGCCGAGGGTGTGACAGCGCTGCGGCCGGCCCAGGGACCGGGGACGGCCGACGGGGCCGTCGGCCGTCCGTGGTGCTGGACGCGCCGGCACCCCCGACGGCGGGTGGCGCGCCGTCAGCTCACGACGGCGGTAGGCCGCCCGACTGCTGCTGCATCAGCTGCTGAACCTGTTGCTTGATGTCGTCCGGGATGCCGTCGGGGAACTGCTGCTGCAGCTGACCGAGGATCTGCTCGGGCACGCCCGCGGGCAGGCCCTGCTCCTCGGCCCATCTCTGCAGCTCGGGATCACCCGAGCCGCCCGCGTCCGGTGCTCCCGGCAGCTGCGGCGGCCCGCCGGGTTGCTCGCCCCCGGGCAGCTGCGGCCGGTCGCTCCCACCGGGCGCGCCTGCGCCCCCCGGCAGCTGACCGGACATCGCGAGCCCTCCGACCATGTCGGTCATCCGGTTCGTCAGGATCAGCATGCCGCTGCCCACCCCGGCGAGAAAGACCACCGCGACCGCGGCGACGACACCGGTGACGAGCAGCGCCCGTCGTCGTCGGCGAGGGCCTGCCGGGGCGGGATGGATGGCGTTCGCCTGGGACACAGGGGTTCTCCTCCAGTGGGCGTCGTGGTGACCTCACCGACGATCTGTCCCACGGCTGGCTCCCACCCATGACCGACCTGAGCGTGACCTGAGCGTGCCCGCGGTCGAGCGGAACCGAGGTGACGTCGAGGTCGCCCGTGCACGAGACTCGTCGGCTGTGGGTCATCTCGACGTCAACGCGGTCGGCTACACCCTGGCCGACGGCCGGCTCCTGCTGCGTGAGGTCACGTTCCGCGTCGGCGATGGTGCGAAGGTCGCGCTCGTCGGCCCGAACGGAGTGGGCAAGACCACCCTGCTGCGCATCCTGGCCGGCGACCTGACGGCTCACGAGGGCGCGGTCGTCCGAAGCGGCGGGCTCGGCGTCATGCGCCAGTTCATCGGCTCTCCGCAGGTCGCGGATGCCGCGGCGCCCGTCGGAGGCACGACCTCGGTGCGTGACCTGCTCGTCTCGGTGGCGCCCGAGCCGTTGCGCCGGGCCGCCGCCGAGGTCGAGCGCACCGAGCTCGCGGTGATGGAACGCGACATCGAGACCGACCAGCTCGCGTACGCCCAGGCGCTCGCCGACTGGGCCGACGCGGGCGGCTACGAGTGGGAGACACTCTGGGACGTCTGCACCGTGGCCGCGATCGGCATCCCCTTCGAGACGGCCCAGTACCGAGCGGTGACCACCCTCTCCGGTGGTGAGCAGAAGCGGCTCGTGCTCGAGGCGCTGCTCCGCGGCCCCGACGAGGTGCTGCTGCTCGACGAGCCCGACAACTACCTCGACGTACCCGCCAAGCGCTGGCTCGAGGAGCGGCTCGTCGAGTCGCCCAAGACGGTGCTGCTCGTCAGTCACGACCGCGAGCTGCTCGACCGGGTCGCCACCCGGGTCGCGACCCTCGAGCCGGCCCGGGCCGGCGCGACGGTCTGGGTGCACCCGGGTCGGTTCTCGACCTACGAGCAGGCCCGGGCCGACCGGAACGACCGGCTCGAGGAGCTACGGCGCCGGTGGGACGAGGAGCACGCCAAGCTCAAGGCGCTCGTCGTCATGTACCGGCAGAAGGCGGCGTACAACTCCGACATGGCGGCACGCCTCCAGGCTGCCGAGACCCGGCTACGGCGGTTCGTCGAGGCCGGCCCGCCCGAGGCGGTGCCGTTGCGGCAGAAGGTGTCGATGCGGCTCACCGGCGGCCGTACCGCAAAGCGCGCGATCGTCGCCACCGGGCTCGAATTGCGCGTCGACGGCGGTGCGCTGATGCGCCCGTTCGACACCGAGATCTGGTTCGGCGAGCGGGTCGGCGTGCTCGGCAGCAACGGCTCGGGCAAGTCGCACTTCCTCCGGCTGCTCGCTGCTGGTGGCACCGACCCCGACCGCGAGCACCAGCCGGTGGGCGACATCGCGCCCGAGCCGGTCGAGCACGGCGGCCGGGTGCGACTCGGCTCGCGGGTGCGGCCCGGGTGGTTCGCCCAGACGCACGACCATCCGGCCCTGCACGGCCGGACCCTGCTCGAGATCCTGCACCGCGGCGACGACCACCGCGCCGGGATGCCGCGAGACCTCGCCGCGCGTGCCCTCGACCGCTACGGCCTGGCCCGGGCGTCGGAGCAGAGCTTCGACTCGCTCTCGGGCGGGCAGAAGGCCCGGCTGCAGATCCTGCTGCTCGAGCTGTCCGGGGCGACCCTGCTCCTCCTCGACGAGCCGACCGACAACCTCGACCTGCACTCGGCGGAGGCGCTCGAGGATGCGCTTACGGCCTTCGAGGGAACGGTCCTCGCCGTCACTCACGACCGGTGGTTCGCTCGCAGCCTGCAGCGGTTCCTCGTGTTCGGTGCCGATGGCCAGGTGGTCGAGAGCGAGGTGCCGGTATGGGACGAGGCCCGAGTCGACCGTCCGAGGTGACTCCACCGCGGACGGAGGGTCGGAGGTGACGCCGGGAGCCTCGTCGTCGACGGTCCACCGACACGGCGACGGGTCGTCATCCGGCCCGCTCGCACCCGCAGCCCGACGGGCTCGCGACGTCATCCGTCGAAGGTCGGCGAGAACGTGCGGGGTCACCACTCGCGCCGAAGCGTTTTCGCACCTACTCTTCGGGTCAACACCCCGTGCGGGCGGCCCGCCGCCCGGGCCGCGAAGGAGCGCCGATGTCCGGTCACCGTCGACTGTCCGTACTCGTGACCGGAGCGCTCGTCGCCACGGTCTCCGGGGTGGCCCTGGCCTCGCCGGCCTCGGCCGTGACCGCCTCGGTCGCGGTCGTGGGGAGCCTGCAGTCCGAGCTCGGCTGCCCGGCCGACTGGGACCCGGCGTGCGCCGACACCGAGCTGGTCCAGGTGCCCGGCACCACCACCTGGAAGGCGTCGTTCACCGTTCCCGGCGGGAACCACGAGTTCAAGGTCGCGCTGAACGACGGCTGGACCGAGAACTACGGCGCCGGCGGCGTGGCCGACGGCCCGAACATCCCGCTGGTCACCGCCGGGCCGGCCACGATCGAGTTCGCCTACGACGACGAGACCCACCAGGTGAGCTTCACCCCGGTCGTCGGCGGGGGCGTCACCGGCCAGGACCGGCGGGCCGCCGCGGACTCGCGGCGCGACTCCCTCACCCGTGAGAACTTCTACTTCGTCATGGCCGACCGGTTCGCCAACGGCGACGCGGCCAACGACCGTGGTGGACTCACCGGCGGCCCCCTCACCACCGGGTACGACCCCACGAACAAGGCGTTCTATCACGGCGGTGACCTCACAGGGCTCACCGGCAAGCTCGACTACATCAAGGGCATGGGCACCACGGCGATCTGGCTCACTCCGAGCTTCAAGAACAAGCCCGTCCAGGGCGCGGCCGGTCAGGAGAGCGCTGGCTACCACGGCTACTGGATCACCGACTTCACCCAGATCGACCCCCACCTCGGTACCAACGCCGACATGAAGGCGCTCATCGACGCCGCGCACCGGAAGGGGATGAAGGTCTTCTTCGACATCATCACCAACCACACCGCCGACGTCGTCGACTACCGGGAGGGCACCTACGGGTACAAGGCGAAGGCGTCGGCCCCGTACAGACGAGCCGACGGGACGCCCTTCGACGACCGCGACTTCGTCAACAAGGCGTTCCCGGAGATGTCGGCCGAGGCCTCGTTCCCTTACACCCCGTTCGTCCGCGACGCCGAGAAGGACGTCAAGGTGCCGGCGTGGCTGAACGACCCGCTGATGTACCACAACCGCGGTGACTCCACGTTCGCCGGCGAGTCCTCGACCTACGGCGACTTCATCGGGCTCGACGACCTGTTCACCGAGCGGCCCGAGGTCGTCGAGGGCATGGGCGACATCTACAAGACCTGGGTCGACTTCGGCATCGACGGGTTCCGCATCGACACCGTCAAGCACGTGAACCTGGAGTTCTGGCAGAAGTTCATCCCGGACATCCTCGGTGAGGCGAAGCGGGTCGGGAACGAGGACTTCTTCGCGTTCGGGGAGGTGTTCGACGGCAACCCCGAGTTCCTGTCGCAGTTCACCACCGCCGGCAAGCTCCAGGCGACCCTCGACTTCGGCTTCCAGCAGCAGGGCGTGGACTTCGCCAAGGGCAACTCGGCGCAGGTGCTGGCCGACTTCTTCGCCAAGGACGACTGGTACACCGACGCCGACAGCAACGTGTACCAGCTGCCGACGTTCCTCGGGAACCACGACATGGGCCGGGCCTCGTTCTTCCTCGAGGACTCCGCCGGCGGCGACGAGGCCGAGCACCTCGAGCGGGTGCGGCTGGCCAACTCGCTGATGTACCTCGTGCGCGGCAACCCGGTCACGTACTACGGCGACGAGCAGGGCTTCGTCGGCACCGGCGGCGACCAGCTGGCGCGCCAGGACATGTTCGAGAGCCAGGTCGACATCTACAACGACGAGGCAGTTCTCGGCGGCCCCGACGGCGCGAGGGACCGGTACGACGCGCGTCATCCGCTCTACCGTCACCTGGCCTCGCTCGCGGCGCTGCGCAAGGCGCACCCGGCCCTGGCCGACGGCGCCCAGGTGCAGCGGTACGCCGCCGACGGCGCCGGGGTGTTCGCCCTCTCCCGGATCGACCGGAAGCGGCAGGTCGAGTACGTGGTGGCGGTCAACAACTCCGAGCAGCCCGCGACGGCCTCGTTCGACACCTGGACCCAGCGCGGCACCTTCGAGCCGGTCTTCGGCTCGGTGCGCGCCGTCACCCCGGGCGCCCGCGGCGAGGTCGAGGTCACTGTGCCACCGCTGAGCGTGGGCGTGTGGAAGGCGACCAAGCGCATCCACAGCACGGTGCCCGCCCCGACGGTGTCGGTGACCGTGCCCGAGGGTGGCGTGTCCGGCCGGGCCGAGATCGGCGCCGACGTCGGCACCAAGACCTTCGCGCAGACCACGTTCCTCTCCCGGCCGCTCGGCGCGAAGGAGTGGACCACGCTCGGCACCGACGACAACGCGCCGTTCCGGGTGTTCCACGACGTCTCGGCGATGCCGCTCGGCACGGTGCTCGAGTACCGCGCCGTCGTCAAGGACGCGCGCGGCAAGGTCGGCGCCGCGAGCAGCTGGGCCGGCGTCGTCGAGCCGCCGTCGTCGACCGTGCCGGAGAACGGCGACCCGCCGGCCACCCAGCCCGGCGCGGTGTCGGTGCCCGGCACGCACAACTCCGAGATGGGATGCAGTGCCGACTGGCAGCCCGACTGCACTCAGGCGCAGCTCGCGCTCGACGCCGACGACCAGATCTGGAAGAAGACCTTCACCCTGACGCCCGGTGGTTACGGCTACAAGGCCGCCCTGAACGGCACGTGGACCGAGAACTACGGCGCGGGCGGCATCCGCGAGGGCGCCAACATCGACTACGAGACCGACGGAACGGTCACGTTCTTCTACGACCCGACCACGCACTGGGTGGTCTCCGACGACGACCCGGCGCCGATCGTCACCGCGTCGGGCTCGTTCCAGAGAGAGCTGGGCTGTCCGGCCGACTCCACGCCCGACTGCATGCGACCGTGGCTGCAGGACAAGGACGGCGACGGCGTCTTCGCGTTCCAGACCACCCGCATCCCCGCCGGCAGCTACGAGTTCGTCATCGCCCACGACCTCACCAGCGGCACGGTGTTCGGCGAGGGCGGCGCGGCCGGTGGCGCACCCATCCCGGTCACCGTGCCGGCCGACGGGGCGACCACGACGATCGTCTACGACGTCGAGACGCACCAGACCACGGTCACCTCGCAATAGACGCGGATGACGACCGGCCGCCGGGTTCCCGGGCACTCGGCGGCCGGTCGTCGCGTCCGGACCTGCCGGCTGGTCCGAACGGGCGTCATCCCGGCGCCGCTACCGGAGGCGCGACGGTCTCGCGGGTCTTCTCGGCCCGGCGGGCGGGCAGGTAGAAGACCGCGCCCAGCACGCTGAACGCGCCGGCGG